>NZ_CP022121.1:600000-900000 GCF_002224645.1 Dehalobacterium formicoaceticum
TGTCCTTTCTGAGTATCTTTACCGCCTATTTGAACTTGAACCATATGTGCCGCCGTGTTGTCCGGGTGGTTGAGCTGGAGGGACAGGCATCGAACAACGCCTACGACGTCTTTTACCGGCTGAAGGAGCAGACCGGCCTTTCGCCGGAAATGACCATCGAGAATGTGGAGTATTGCGACGGAAGCCAAAAAATCCAACTGCGGGATACCTTTACTGTGACGATGACAGACAGCTATGCCTTTACCCTATTCAAACCGTCCTTTACGCCGCCTGTTCAGATCAATATTCCCATGAAGGTAAGCATCACCGGTATGTCGGAAAAATACTGGAAGCTATCGGAATGAAAATGCCGGAAAGGAGGGAAAACCTGTGGGCAATTTCAAACGCATTATGAACAACCAGAAGGGCGACGCTTTTGTGTTTATCCTTATCCTCGTCTTTTTTATTCTCACCCTTGCCGCTATCCTGATCGAATACTTCCGCATGGAAAGTCTTTACCAGCAAGTGGAATACGTGCTCCAGCGCGGGGTAAACGACTCTGTAGAATACGCCATGCTCGACGAATACCGAAGAGACGGCTATTCACGGATGGACAGCGCCCTTGCCGAGGAAACGCTGTACGAATATTTGCACGAAAGCATGGGACTGAACCCGGAAATGGACAAATATGCCAATGGGCAATGGGTTTATGAGCTTGAAATTGAAAGTCTGGAGGCCACCGATGACCCACCCCGGCTGACGCTGAAAGGGACACTGAAAACCCGCAGCATTTTCGGCTTCCTGACCGGCGAGGTTCGGCTTCCCTTTACCATCTCCAGCGTCAACAACAGAATCGAGAAAGGAGGTTCCGAATGAAACGAAAGTATATTTTAGCCATGCCGCTTGTATTTATATGCTGTCTGCTCTTTTCCGTCAAGGCGTTTGCCGCATCGAACAGCGACATTGAAATCAATGTCACTTCTCCCATAGACAGCCTGCAAAGCGAAAGTGGCGTGGTTGCCGTGGAGCAATTCCCGGCACAAATTCCCGTGAGCGTCACAGCAAAAACCGGTACGCTCACAAGGGTTCAATTGGAGTATGGCGGCCATAGCCGGGAGATAACGCCGGAATATATTCTGACCGTCGAAAGCAAGGAGGCTTCCGGTCCTTATACCATCACCGCCAAAACGGACCAGGGAGCCGTCCTCACCGTCACGGCCAATGTGGTATTTCAAGTCAAAGCCATTTATGACACCCGCTACCGCACCATAGGCATGAACGTAAAGGAAATCTATGAGGGCAAAACACTGCTGAAATCCTTTCAAGAGCCACAGCGTATCGATCTTGTGAACGCCAATACCGTTGCCGACCACGAGCAGGAACGGATTGCCGGTTGGATTGATAAATATGACGGAGGTACTTACACGCTAAAGGGTAGTCTGGTCGTGGAAATTTACGGTTTTTCTTCCGGCAAGCTCTATGGAACCTATGATACGAACATGGATTTTGAACCATTGACTACCAGCTATGGCTGGACGGAGAAAGCCCTCATTGCCTTTGAAACCATGCGAAACACGGAAATCACCTATCAGGCTCCGGTAAAAATCAACATTGATGCAACCTGGTGTGATGAAAGCAAACAAGAGGTTTATGGAAAGCTCTCAGCCCAGGACAAGGGAGTGCCGGAGCTTCTTTTCCCATATCAGACTACCTCCGTCACCTTTTCCAAGGACGACATCCTCCTGTCCCGCAATTTTATCTATTGCGGTCTTGAATGGGACTACACGCCGGAGAGCGCCGAATATACCGATGGAGAAAGTAGTACACAGACCTCTATTACGCAAAAAATTAATTACAAAATTCCCGACGCAGACTTCTATTTCAAGTTCAAGGCTTGTGACGGAAACGACCTGTCGGTTGCCATCCGCGCCCCTGCCACGGTTTACCGGGGGGACAGCTATTCCTTCACCGTAGTTTTTATGAACAGCGGAAATAGTCCGGCTTATGATGTACCACTCAAAGGCACGGTGGACGATGACCTGATCAAAGAGATTCCCGCCGTGCAGGACTTCTCACCCAATGAGAGCAAAACCTACACCATCAAACGCAAGGCCGACACTTCTGCTGATGTGATAAACCTGTGGGCGAACATCGGTGTACCGGAGGGCTTTACCGACGGCAATCTCGCCAACAACACAGCCACGGCAATCATAAAAATCATTGAGGAGCCTGAAAAAACGCCTGACCCTGGCAATAATCCCGATCAGCCGGATATCCCGAATAATCCCCCGGATCAGCCGCCTGACTCACCGAAGCTTTGCGACTTGTCGGCAAGCATTCTTGCGCCATCCACCGTATACGAACATGAGAACTACAGCTATACCGTGAGCTTTACCAACCAATCCGGTACGGAACTGAAAAATGTGCTGCTGCGGGGGACAAACAACGATACCGCTTTGGCACAAATTCCGAAAACTTACAGTTTCAATCCCAGAGAGACAAAATCCTTCACCATTACAGGCACGGCGGGAAACGTGGGCGAGATATATAACCTGTGGGCCAATATTACAACGCCGAACGGCTTCCGGGACGATAATCCGGCCAACAACACCGCCGTTTCAAAAATCACGGTAGTGAAAAAGCCTTCCGGCAATCCTGACAATCCGCCTGATAATCCCGACAACCCTCCGGATAACCCGGACAATCCCGATAACCCAGACAATCCGGATGTACCTTCGAAAAAGCTGTGCGACATATGGGCTAACTTATCCTGCCCGCCCATGGTTTACGAGCAGGAGGAATACAGCTTTACTGTGTATTTTGCCAATTCCACGGACAAAGCGCTGTCGGGAGTGAGCTTGAACGCTTCCATTGACGGCAAGGCGGTTTTGACAGTGCCATCCACTGCAAATTTCAAAGCCTATGAAACCAAAGCTTACGTAGTCAAAAGCACGGCGGGAGAAAAAGGCACAACCATTCATTTGGCGGCACAGGTATCACCGCCTACAGATTACAGAGATAGCAACACCAGCAACAACCAAGCGGCAGCGGAAATCATGGTGGTAGAACGTCCCTATGACCTGGATGTACAGCGGATAACGCCCGATCAATACAAGGAAAACCAAACGGTCATCAGCACCATCAAGGTATCCAACAAAGGAAGCCTGGACTTTACGCCGGGGCAAAAGGTTTCCGTCCTGTTTGAAATCCCGGAGCTTTCGATCAAAAAGCGTGTTGATGCCGTGGTCATGGAGCAAGACACCTGGAACATCGTATCGCTCAAATGGAATACCCCCAATGTCCAAGCTGATAAAAACATCACTCTGATCGCCACCATCAACCCCGATAAAGTATTAGACAATGAAACCACTGCCGCCAACAACACCTATACCCAAAATGCCGTCATCAATAATGTAGCCTATGATGAGCAGGAAGAAAGCAGGACCGTCCCCACACCGCCGCAAAGAAGCGACCAGCCAAAAGTGTCGTGGTGGGAGCAACGCTATGAAAACGGCCAATTTGTATGGCGGCAGTTTTATGCCGAACTGAAAGTCACCGCTGTGCTGGACTATGACACCAGGGCAAAGGGCTATCTCAAGTCGGGCTACGGCTTTACCATCAGCGTTACTGCCACCGTAAACACCAATTACGATAATCCGGAGCTGATTACCGCCGCCCAGACGGCGGAAGTCTATCTGCCGCAGTACCGCTATGAAACATCCGTACCGTTGATGTCCGACAGTACGAATCATTGTACTTTCCGGGAGAATCCCAGCTCACCGTTCCGGTACAAAAAGCAATATGTTCCAACCTGGTTCCCGGACAACACGGATTATATCGTGCAGCTTTTGGTTACTGACGTGCATACTCCCGGAGGGACTCTGTCCAAATGGATAACCGGAGGAGAACTAAAAATATTTGTGGTTGACAGCATGTACGATGATGATGTCACCACGGGGAATTAATTATGCATACAGTGCTGCTTTGCGCTGTCCCAATTCTTTGGGCAGCGATAACAGACTTTAAAAAGCGGATTATCCCTGATTGGATATGGATTGCAATCCTTCTGACCGGCGGGATATCCGCTTTCTTGCTAAAAACGCCTTATCCTCCCTTGTTTGAGAGGGTTATGGGATTCTTGCTGCCGGGATTGTGCCTGTTTTTCCTTGCCGCCAAGTTTGGAGGTGTTGGAGGCGGCGACATTAAGCTCACGGCGGCAATGGGCTTTTGCTTTGGCCTGTACTCTCTTGCGGTCATTCTCTTTATTGCTTTGCTTCCCGCCTGTATCTATGCAAAGGCGACAAAGCAAAAAAGCGTCCCGTTGGCCGTATTTCTGAGCATTGGTTTCTTCACGTATGCCGTGGCTCTTTTGATATACGAACTGATTTGCTGTTAAGTAGTAGGAGGTGATTTTGTGGAACTGAAAGCGATACTGGCCATCGTGCTCTGTCTTGTAATTGTCGGTGGTGCGGTGTATTTGCACATCAAGCGGAAAAAGAAATAACGGCAGGATGGCAAAAGGGACGGCAAACCGTCCCTTTTCGTCTGCCTCATAGATTGGAGTGGAAATATCGATGTATGAAGAAAAACGCATGGTGGATACCTACGAGGTAAAACACGCCATTCATGTTGGAGATAAAGAAATCCTTTTTGCGCTGGATGATACCAAAACCGATTATCCGTACATGGTATGCAATTGCACCTGGGATAACCCGTTGGGCATCGATCACTATTTTAATGCCTCAGCAAGTGCGGACTACGTGGAAATGATGACAGAATTTACCGACCGCGTACAGGCGCAGCTTGAAGCGATCAAAGCGGAACGGGACAAAATCACTGTTCCCCTGCAGCCTTTCGTGCTGGAGCATTGTATCCCGAATGATTACGGAGAGAGTATTGAAAACAAGGTGGCGGTCATCCGTCCGGAGCGCCTGCGTCCTGAATACCGTACTGCCGACAAACAGCTCGTGCTGGCCACAGGCGGCTTTGGCTCTCATGCCAATTCCCGGGGCCGCGCAGTCTACACCGTCAACCTATACTCCGGAAAGGAATCGCGCTGGAACCGGGAGGATATTTTGGGCACCATCAAGCCAGAACATATGCCCGATTGGGCAAAGGAACGGCTCAAACAGATACAGACCGAAAGGCAGGTAAAGCAGAAAAAATATGAGCAGGAACGTTAGGAGGTTTGAACATGGAAAAGGAAATCAATGCAGGTTATGTCATCACCGACCGGCTGACCGTGGGAAATGCGGAATTTGTAATCGGTCAGCGTGATGAAGCACCCGCAAACTTTGTGACGTGGAAATGCAGAAAGGGTGAAAAGGAATATTTCTGGGGCCATTACATGAATGACCGCCTAACCGCCCTTGAAGACTTATGTAATCGTGCGCTGGATGAAGTCCATTATTTAAAAAGTCTCCAGCAGGAAAAGGATACACCCGAAAAACCGGTACAGCAGCCCCAAAAGAAAAGGTACGAGCCGGAACGATAAGGAGGGATAAACGTTGGCAACGAAGCTGCAACTGATTACAGAGCTTTCGGAAAGGACGGCTCACAGCGCCACAAGAAATCCTGTCAACTGGACTTCCTTTCTGAAAACGGCAGCATGGAATTACAAATATCCGTTTCAGGATCAGCTTTTGATTTATGCGCAGCGTCCCGATGCGACTGCCTGTGCTCCCATTGAGCTATGGAATCAGAAGTTTGGCAGATGGGTAAACCGAGGCGCAAAGGGCATCGCCCTCATCGACGACAGCGGAAGCCGTTTAACTTTGCGACATGTGTTCGATGTGTCGGACACCAACAGCCGCTATAACCGCCCCGTTGCGCTTTGGGCGATGCAGGATAGATATGCGGAGTCCGTGAAGGAAACGTTGGAAAGCACCTTTGGTGAGCTTGAAGAAAAAAAGATATTGTGACCGCCTTAATCTCTGCCGCCCGCAATGCCGTGGATGATAATTTCCCCGACTATCTCTCTGATCTGATGTACTTTAGGGAAAATAGCTTTTTGGAAGAGCTGGACGACCTGAATGTGGAAGTAATCTTCAAGGAAATTCTCAAGATTTCCGTGGCTTACATAGCATTAGTCCGCTGCGGCTACCCTGCCGATAAATACCTGAGCTTTGAGGATTTTCAAAGCATAGTGAATTTCAATACGCTGGATACCATTTCGCGCTTGGGTGCGGCCACAAGTGATATTTCCGAAATGGTTTTAAAGGAAATCGGGGCAACGGTCAAGGAACTGCAAAAAGCGGAGAAAAAACAAAACCGTACCTTTGCAAAAAATCAGGATGTACATCACAATGAAAACGTAAAGCAAAACAGTAATTCTGAAAGGGATGGTAAATATGGAACTGACCTACACGCAGAAGGGCAATTATCTGATACCCGACCTGATGCTGCCGAAGGAAGAAACGTACATCGGCAAATATGGGATGTTGCGCAAAACATATCTGAAAAACTACCGGAAAGGAATGTACGCAAGCCTGATGCTGTCGGGCAAACTGAACAGTCACCTGTCGGAAATCGACCGGACAGCGAAGGAGCGCATCGAACAGATCACAGCGAAGCTCTTACAGAGCAGTCCCGCGCCGGACAAGGCGACCGACCCGATGGGCTGGACAGGACACATGAACAACCTACGGCACTCAGCGGAGGAGTCGGTGCTGGCGGAGCTGATTTACAATTAACATGGTACGACAGAGAAACGGAGGACAAAAGTCTTCCGTTTTTTCATTCTACGCCGCTTATCAATGAACTCCTGCGCTCTACCCCGCACTTGAAGGCAACAAAGCAGGAAATCGTAGACTTTTATACCATTCACGAGGATAGCAACGAGCGTACCGAATACATCAAAAACATTTTTAATAATGACTACACAGAACTGAAAATCAACGGAGATCATCGCGTCGGGTATAAGACCTACCAAAATGTTCTCCATCTTTGGGAGGGCAGCTACGCCGCAAGAACATCACAGAGCTACTATGATTGGGGCGTCATTGCCGGTCACTTCGGCAGTATGATTCTGCTGGGTGAATTCCTTGATGAACCGCTGGCATTGCCGTCAGTGCAGCAGCAAATTACCTTGATCGAACAGACGGAGGAAGAAAAATCCTCCGCTTTTTCTATTCCCCAGGAAGCCATTGATACGGTTTTGCGGCAGGGAAGCGGTGTGCAGGACGGTAAGTACCGGATTTATCTGCACTATCAAACCAATGCTTCCGCGAAAGAGAATGTCGATTTTCTGAAAAATGAGTACGGTATCGGCGGGCGTGCACCTGTTCTGACAGGCACCGATATTCATGAATGGCATGACAGCAAGGGCATTACCCTCACCAGCGGAAAAATCATGGGACCGGATGCAAAAATTGTATTGCCCTGGTCAAAGGTACAAAAACGCCTTAGCGAGTTGATTGCCGCCAACCGCTACTTAAACAGTAAGGAAAAGGAATACCTACCCGTTTATGAACAGCAGATGGAGGAACGCCGCCAACAGCTTGCCGAGCAAACCTATGCCCGCGAAATCCTGAACCGGGAACCGGCTCCCTCCGAACCAAAGCCGCCGTCACGAAAGAATGCGAAATATGCCTTCTCACTTGGCGACACGGTGTATCTCGGCACGGACGAATACGAGATTTTATCCTTTGACAGTGGCAAGGTGCTGCTCCGCGACATCAGTTTTCCGCTGTTCAGCAAGGAACTGGTGCGGGATGACTTTGACCGGATGCTGCGGGAAAATCCCTTCAATGACCATCTTATTGCAGCCGGGGAAGCACCGGAGCAACCAGCCGAAGAAAAAACGGGAACACCATCCCCAAGCGCGCTGTACCAGACGTATCTGCCTCTAATCGTAAATAAGATACGAACTGACGAAATCTACCCCTACCTGAGAGACAGAGATACCGACCCTGACAGTGCCAAACGAGAGCTAGGCAGTGCCATCGACCGCATTGCCCTTTCCATGCGGAAGGAGCATCCGACTTTTTATGAAGCCTATACCACCCTGCCGCAGTTTAAGGAATGGCTTGACGAGGATGTGTTTCAGCGGTCCTACCAGGACTATCTGACGGAAAAAAGGGACAGCGTTACTCTTCATGCCGATGATCCCGCAGCAACGGAATGGGTGTGGGCAACTGGCGATGTGACCATCACCCGCAAGGGAGATACCGTCACCATCGACAGCGACGGCGAGAGCGAAAAAACTTATGCGGAGTTTGACCTGGAGCTTCCGGATGGTCAAACAGGAGAAATGGAAAAGCAATCAGCCGAAAAAGAAATAAACGTGGGCCTGGAGCTTTCCATTGAGGACCGGCGCTATACCATTGATGCTATTGACGAGAAAGTCGGTACAGTCAGTCTGCGGGACATCACCTTCCAGCGCGGTACGGGCTTCCCTATTTTCCGCAGCGAAAACATTGAGTTTATACGCAGCATTTTGGAACAGGCTAAAGAACCCATATGGCAGAAAACACAGACTGGCGAAATATCTAAAGTCATCATTGACCTTGTGCCGGAAACACCAAAGCAACCCCGCATCAATTTTACTATCATCGACGATGAATTAGGTCGTGGAGGCGCAAAGAGCAAATACGGCTGGAATGTCGCCGCCATCCGGCTCTTGAACCAACTGGAAGAACAAAATCGCCTCGCAACTCCGGAGGAACAATCAATCCTGTCCTTGTATGTTGGATGGGGCGGTATTCCACAGGTGTTTGATGAGCAAAACAGCCAATGGGCCAAGGAATACGCCGAGTTGAAGGAACTGCTCACTGATGAGGAATATACGTCCGCGCGGGCCTCCACACTAAATGCCCATTATACCTCCCCCACCGTCATCAAGGCCATGTATGCCTGTTTGGAAAATATGGGTTTTCAGAACGGTAATATTCTGGAACCTGCTTGTGGCATCGGCAACTTTTTTGGCCTTGTGCCGGAGAGCATGGAAAACTCAAAATTGTATGGCGTGGAGCTGGACAGCATCACGGGCCGGATTGCCAAACAGCTATATCAAAACGCCAGCATCGCAGTGCAGGGCTTTGAGGAAACCAACCTGCCCGACAGCTTTTTCGACCTGGCTATCGGCAATGTGCCCTTTGGCAGCTATGGCGTGTCAGACAAAAAGTACGACAAATACAAGTTTTATATTCACGACTACTTTTTCGCCAAAACACTGGATAAGGTGCGGCCCGGAGGTATTGTTGCCTTTATCACCTCTAAGGGCACGATGGATAAGCAGAATTCCGAAGTCCGCAAGTACATTGCGCAGCGGGCCGAGCTTCTGGGAGCCGTCCGGCTTCCCAACAATGCGTTTTTTGCCAATGCCGGCACGGAAGTCACCACCGACATCCTGTTCCTGCAAAAGCGTGACAGGGTAATCGACATTGAACCGGATTGGGTGCATCTCTCCACCACCAAGGACGGCATCCCCGTAAATCGCTATTTTGCCGACAATCCCGAAATGGTACTGGGCACATTGGCCTACGACGACCGGATGTACGGCAACAAAAGTGAAACCACCTGTATGCCCTATGAAGGTGCCGACCTCGCAGAGCTCTTGCGCGAGGCGCTGGAAAACATCCATGCGGAAATTACCGAGTATGAACTGGAGGATGTAACCGAGGATGTGGGCACCTCTATCCCGGCAGATCCGAATGTCCGCAATTTCAGCTATACCATTGTAGACGGCGCAATCTACTACCGCGAAAACAGCCGTATGAACCGCGTGGAAACTTCCGTTACGGCAGAGGGCCGGATCAAGGGCATGATTGCTATCCGGGACTCAGTCCGTGAACTCATAGAATACCAGACCGAGGATTACAGCGACGAAATAATCCAGGAACAACAGTGCAAGCTGAACCGTCTATATGACGCTTTTGTCGCAAAATACGGCCTCTTGAACAGCCGCGGCAACAACATGGCATTTTCCGACGACAGCTCCTACTGCCTGCTCTGTTCCCTTGAAATTCTTGACGAGAACGGCGAGCTGGAGCGTAAGGCGGATATGTTCACCAAACGCACCATCCGACAGCGCACGAGCGTTACCCATGTGGATACCGCCACCGAAGCATTGGCGATCTCTATTGCGGAAAAAGCCTGTGTGGATATGGGCTTCATGCAGAGCCTGACAGGGCTTTCCGAGGAACAGCTTGTAAAAGACCTGGAAGGCGTCGTGTTCCTCAATCCTGAAAAGCTAGACAATACAGGAAAGCCGATGTTTGAAACGGCGGATGCTTATCTCTCCGGCAACGTCCGGGAAAAACTCAAAACCGCCCGGCAATTTG
Organism: Dehalobacterium formicoaceticum; assembly: GCF_002224645.1. Taxonomy (NCBI): domain Bacteria; kingdom Bacillati; phylum Bacillota; class Clostridia; order Eubacteriales; family Peptococcaceae; genus Dehalobacterium; species Dehalobacterium formicoaceticum. Next base: position 610,263 of record NZ_CP022121.1, read on the forward strand.
CCGAAATGCACCCTGACACCTACGGTGTGAATGTTACGGCACTAGAAGCAGTGCAGCCAAAGGACCTGAACGCCTCTGAAATTGATGTACGCCTCGGTGCGACCTGGCTTCCCCCGGATGTGGTTAAGGACTTCATCTTTGAGCTTCTGGAAACTCCGTATATGTACAGGCGCTACATCGATGTTTTTTATTCCACCTATACCGCCAACTGGAACGTCAAGGGCAAAAACGACGACCGCAGCGGAAACATTAAGGCCGTTATGACCTATGGCACCAGCCGTATTAATGCCTACAAGATAGTCGAAGAAACCCTCAATCTGCGGGATGTGCGGATCTTTGATGCCGTATATGAGGACGGTGTTGAGAAGCGTGTACTGAACAAAAAGGAAACCGCCATCGCCCAGCAAAAACAGGAGACCATCAAGGAGGCATTCCAAAGCTGGATATGGAAAGACCCTAAACGCCGGGAACGTCTGACAAGGCTCTACAACGACCGCTTCAACTCCATCCGTCCCCGCGAATACGACGGCAGTCATATCCGGTTTACAGGTATGAATCCGGAAATCACCCTGCGCAAACACCAGGTAGATGCGGTGGCGCACATCCTATATGGCGGCAACACCTTGCTGGCTCACTGCGTGGGTGCGGGCAAGACCTACGAAATGACGGCTGCAGCAATGGAAAGCAAACATCTGGGGCTTTGCAACAAGAGCATGTTTGTGGTGCCGAACCACCTGACCGAACAATGGGCCGGAGAGTTTTTGCAGCTCTACCCGTCTGCTAACATCCTTGTGGCGACGAAAAAGGACTTTGAAACTAAAAACCGCAAGAAGTTTTGTGCAAGAATCGCCACTGGCGACTATGACGCGGTGATTATAGGCCACAGCCAATTTGAGAAAATCCCCATCTCTGTGGAGCGCCAAAAACAGCAGTTGCAGGAGCAGATTGCGGAGATTACCAGCGGGATTCAGGAACTGAAAGAGGAAAAAGGCGAGCGTTACGCCATCAAACAGCTTGAAAAAACCAAAAAGACTCTGAAATTAAAGCTGGATAAGCTCAACGATACCAGCCGAAAAGACGATGTGGTAACGTTTGAGGAATTGGGCGTTGACCGACTCTTTGTTGATGAGGCAGATTTTTATAAAAATTTGTTCCTCTACACCAAAATGAGGAACGTGGCGGGTCTGTCCCAGACCGAGGCGCAGAAGTCCTCCGATCTGTTTGCCAAATGCCGCTACCTGGATGAATTGACCGAGGGGCGCGGTATCATCTTTGCCACGGGAACACCTATTTCCAACAGTATCACCGAGATGTATACCATGCAGCGGTATCTGCAGTACGAAGCTCTGCGTAAAAACGGACTCCAACATTTTGATTGCTGGGCAAGTACATTCGGGGAAACCGTTACGGCCATTGAGCTTGCGCCGGAGGGAACTGGCTACCGGGCCAAAACGAGGTTTGCACGGTTCTATAACCTCCCGGAACTCATGAACATGTTCAAGGAAATCGCGGATATCAAAACTGCGGATATGCTGAATCTTCCTGTACCGAAAGCTAACTACCACAATGTGGCTGTGAAACCCAGCGTATTCCAGCAGGACATGGTGGCCGAGCTTGCCGAGCGCGCCGAACGGGTACGCGCCAAGCTGGTAGAACCCTATGAGGACAATATGCTTAAAATCACCAACGATGGCCGCAAGCTGGCCCTTGACCAGCGACTGGCCAATCCCATGCTGCCAGACCACGAAGAAAGCAAGGTAAACGCCTGCGTGGACAATATCTTCCGCTTCTGGCAGGAAAACAGCGATAAGAAATTGACGCAACTTGTGTTCTGTGACCTGTCCACACCTAAAGGTGACGGAAATTTCAATGTGTACGAGGATGTGCGCCAAAAACTCATCGCACGTGGAATCCCCGCCGACGAGGTTGCCTTTATTCACGATGCCAACACGGAGACCAAGAAAAAGGAGCTGTTTGCCAAAGTCCGCAAGGGACAGGTACGTGCCCTGTTAGGCTCCACCTTTAAGATGGGGGCTGGAACCAATGTTCAGGACCGATTGATTGCGCTTCATGACCTGGATTGCCCGTGGCGGCCAAGAGATTTGGAGCAGCGCTCCGGACGTATTGTGCGGCAAGGCAATAAAAACGACGAGGTGCATATCTTCCGGTATGTAACGGAAAACACCTTCGATGCTTACCTCTACCAGATACTTGAGAACAAGCAGCGGTTTATCAGTCAGATTATGACCAGCAAATCCCCTGTAAGAAGCGCCGAGGACATTGACGAAACAGCGCTTTCTTATGCTGAGGTGAAGGCGCTGGCTACTGGCAATCCCTATATAAAAGAGAAGATGGATCTGGATATTCAGGTGTCTAAGTTGAAGCTTTTGAAGGCGAATCATTTAAGCCAGCGTTACGCTTTGGAAGACCGGTTGCTCAAACACTACCCGCAGCAGATCAAATCCACCGAGGAACGGATTGAGGGTTATGAAAAAGACCTTTCCCTGTATGAGCAGCATAGCACATTGAAAACTATCGATGGCACCACAGAGGAAAGCAAATTTGCGGGCATGACGGTCAAGGGAGTTTCGTACACCGAAAAGGCACAGGCGGGCGCGGCCATCCTTGAAGCCTGCAAGCTGATGACCACGCCGGAGCCGCAGGAGCTGGGCAGCTACATGGGATTTCCGATGCTGTTTTCCTTTGATGGATTTAATAAGCAGTATCAAATCACCCTACGGGGCGCTCTCAGTCATACGTTCACTTTGGGTACAGACATCCACGGCAATATCACAAGACTCAATAACACTCTTGCCGAAATACCAAAGAAGCTGGAATATTGCCAAGAACAGTTAAAAACGCTCCACCAGCAGATGGAAACGGCTAAAGAGCAAATCGACATTCCCTTTGAGAAGGAGCAAGAGCTTCAAACCAAATCTGCGCGGCTTGCAGAGCTGAACATTTTGCTCAACATGGATAAACATGAAAACGAGATGATCGACGGCGAGCCGGATGAGGACATAGATGTACCGGAAAAGAAAGCCGTGGGCTACGAAAGATGAGGTGAAAAAACATGCCTTATGTAACACCGGAGCAGATTGAGCGCTCAAAGCGAATGGATCTGCTGACTTACCTGCAATATTATGAGCCGCAGGAGCTGGTGCGCTTTTCCGGCAACGTCTATACCACACGTACCCATGACAGCCTGAAAATCAGCAATGGGAAATGGTGCTGGTGGTCGCGCAACATCGGCGGGCGTTCTGCCCTGGACTATCTCATCAAGGTACGGGGCATGACGCTCCCGGAAGCGGTACTTCAGATAGACGGACAGTCAGCGGTCATGCCGCCTGTTTCGCCAAAGGTGCAGAAACCTGTTGAGCCTAAAAAACTGCTCCTGCCTGAGAAAAATGAAAACAATGACCACGTGATTACCTACCTCATGGGGCGCGGCATTCACCGGGAGATTATAGACTACTGTATCCGGACCAAACAGCTATATGAAAGCCGTGATTATCACAACGCCGTCTTTATCGGTTTTGACCGGCATGGCGTTCCCAAATATGCTACTCTCCGTGGAACTTTTGGCAAACGGTTTATGGGGGAAGTGAACGGAAGTGACAAGCACTTCTCCTTCTCTATCCCAGCCAGGAACGAATGCCGCAAACTGCACTTATTTGAAAGCGCTATTGATTTATTATCCCATGGTACGTTGGAACTGCTTTCCGGTAAGGACTGGCAGCAGGAAAATTGCCTGTCCCTTGCGGGAATCTATATGCCGAAAAAGATTATTGAGGAAAGCACCCCACCTGCTGCACTCATGCAATACTTAAAAGACTTCCCACAAATAAAGGAAATCGCTTTACATCTGGACAACGACACGGCTGGACGGCTGGCAGCAAAGACTATCAAGACCCTTCTTTCCTCCTCACTTACCGTTTCCGATGAGCCGCCAAAGCGTGGAAAGGATGTGAACGACTATTTGAAAATTACCTCAAAGATGCGACAGCTACGGGAACGTGAATAAGCTGAAAGTTTTATTTTCGGCATGTTATCGCTGAAATAAAAGCGATAGCGGGAGAAAAATAAAATAATAGCAGCAATCTTTTATGCAGTTTTAGCAATTTACACAGATAAGCATCCTCAATACAAGTAAATTGAGGATTTTCCTCAATCGCATTGTATTATATTAGGAAATTGGTTATAATATAGATAATGAATTACGGAATTATAGCAATCTTAAGGAGGATGCTTTATGCTGATAAAGTATGTATTTCAAAACTTCCGCTCCTTCAAGGGCAAGACCCAACTGAATATGGGAGCAGGACCACAGCGGACTTTGGACGAAAATCTCATCCGCGAAAATGGACTTCGTATCCTTCCCTCTGCTGTCATATATGGTTCAAACGCCAGCGGAAAATCAAATATTATTATGTCCCTGGCACTGATGCGGGAGATCGTATTACAAGGTTCTCTTGATGCTTCGTCTCCAGATTTGAATAATCTTGAATTATACCCCTTCGCCCACAGTCCGAAACAAAACCCCATGTTATTTGAAGTGGAGTTTTCAAACGAAGGCTCTCATTTTCTATATTCCTTTGAAGTCATGACCAAGCTGTTTGACAAGGGAAAACGCCAGATTACATCGGAACAGCTATGGATAGACAGCAACAAGGGAATGATACAGATTTTTGAGCGCGACCTGCAAAAGGTTACTATCAAACGGGATAAGAAAGTGCTTTCCCTTATACAGTATAATGAAAAGCTGCTGGCAGAATTTGAAAACAAAATCAATAAAAACCTTGACCCAGCTGAGTTATTTTTAACACATGCGTTCAAAACCGTTGTCAGCAGCGAAATTGCCGATAAAGTAATTGATTTTTTTAAAAACAAGCTGATTGTGGTAAGTGATTTTACCCTTAAGAAAGCAAACCTGACATTTTCTGCGACCGATATGCCGGATAAAGATTTCCTTGCATGGAACAAAACACTTGACGGCTTTGTAAAAAACGCGGATTTCGGCCCTCAGCGAATCCTGTTCAAATCCCAAAAATCGGAGGATGAGCATTCCGCCGATATGCAGCTTGTTTCTATCTACAAGTCCGGCAAGCGGGATATAATGGTTTCCGCTGAATTGATGGAATCAAGGGGAACCTTGAAGCTTTTGGATTTTGCCATTCCCTTTGAAAACTTATTCACGAAGGGAGGCATATTCGTACTGGACGAATTTGATGCGGCAATCCATCCTGAATTGATAAAAGGCATCATCGCTCTTTTCAATGATCAATCAGTAAATAAAAAAGGGGCACAGCTTATTTTTACTACACATAACCCGATTTATCTGAGCAACAAGATATTCCGGCGTGATCAAATCAAATTTGTCGAAAAAGATAAGGACACCTTTGAAAGCACCGTTTATTCGCTGGCTGATTTCGGTTCCACAGATGTCAGGAATGACCAGAACTATCTGTTAAATTATTTTAAAGGAAAATACGGTACACTTCCGTATATTGACTTTTCCAAGCTTTTTAACGAAGAAGCAAAGGAGGAAGAATGATGTACCGTAAAACTTACTTTTGCGTCTGTGACGGCCAGCAGGAAGAAATGTACCTAAAGCATGTTGCATTTCTTTTGAAAATATTTCCGGAACGGGTTGTTACCTTCAATACGACACGCGGTTCCGCTGAAAGACTTAAGAAAAACTACACAGAGTATGATAACGCCGCTCTGTTTGACTATGATTTCAAGGACACGGAGTTTCGTCAAAACATAATAATATGTGAACAGCTCCGAAGAAAAAGCCGGAGAGAAAAGGGAAAAAATGTTTACCACGCATACAGCAATGTGAACATAGACTTGTGGTTTATTCTTCATAAAGAGGATTTTAACAGACCGGTTGCTTCAAATGGTGCTTACGTTGTTGATGTACGCAGAATATATGGGTTGAACCGAGAGGCGGATATTAAAGAAAGGGCTAATCTTGAAAGGATACTAAGGCAGATTACCCTTGAAGATGTAAGACATGCAATCAGGCGGGCAGATCAAATCCGGGCCGGGAAATTGGAATCTGACTGCTTTATGGTAGATTCTGTCGCCTGCTATGGCAATCCGGACTTTTCCCTTCATGATTTTCTAAAAATTGTCCTTCAGGATTGCGGGGAACTATAAAAGCAAAGAAGATGCGAGAATTTAATTATTTATAGGTTCATGTCGTGAGAAAGGTGCTTATTATATGACCAATTTTATTGATGTATTGACAAAAGATATAACTATAAATGTACTAATAGGTTTCTTCTACTCTGCTTTATTAGGACTGTTAGTATTCATTTTGACTGATATAAATGGAAAACGAAACAATATTAGAAGAATGGAAATAGATTTAACAAAATATACATTTGTTTCACAGTCGATAAATAATTCGTTAACGAACATTTCGCAAATAGATGGAGCCGATTATCGTCGCTTTTTTGGAGATATTTTAGACGGAAAACAAATTCAAATGTCAGATTATAAAAATGTTTACGAATTTATTATATTTGATAAGATTCCTGAATTACCTGCTTTAGGCGATTATCTTGTAAGTAAATTTATAGACAAAATGGAAAACAGTATAGAAGAAAATAAAATTGAAGAACTCCTTGATTTATTAAAGCAAACTAATAAAGAAAAAGAAAACTATATTAATAAGCGTAATTTGTTTCTTATAAGGTATGAGGATATAAATAGGAGAATAAAAAGACTAAACGAAAGATTAGATTACTATAGATTTTTAAGCAAACAATTAATTGCTTTTGAGAATCCTAATAAGAATAATGAATCACAGATAGTAAGACATTTACATGTTTTCAGATATTGTACGGATTCGATAATACAAGAAGCAAAAACTATTCTAAAAACATTACAACTGCTAGACGATGCTATAATGAGTAAAAAGCGTGATATTAAGCAGGAAATAAATCAAATAGATAAGAATTACAATATTGTCTTTAAAATATTGGTTGGATGTTTGATAGTATGTGGAATTTTGTTATTGGTTGCTTAGACTGATGTCAGGAATATAAAATTAATAACTGAGGAATTAAACTATGATGAAAATACTAGATATTGATTTGGACTTTTTTTTAAATAAAATTGCATATGATGTTGATGATACATGTGGGCTGAGATTAAGCTCAGAAGAATATTTAGTTGATTCTAAGGAAAATGTGAAACTGTTTTTAGAGAAGCAATGCGGATTATCATTGGAAAATAAAGTTCCAGGTAAAGTAGTAAATCACCATAATGAGGCATTATACGTATGGAATGAGATGATAAAAAATCACTTATTAAAAAAACCTTTTAACATTACTCACGTTGACGCACATCCAGATCTTTGGTTTGGAGATTGTTCAATAACTTATATTATGACAGAACTTACAAGATTACCTTTAGCTAATAGAAACTATATTGAAGATGTTGACGAGAGTAAAATCAAATGTGGAAACTATTTAATTTTCGCTATAGCTTTAGGGTGGGTTGATTCATTGGAATTTGTATATCATGAAAAATGGGAAGGTGAAGATTTACATAAATGGTTTTTTAAAGATTTTGACTTTAGAACATTACAAATAGAACTGAAAAACTTTAGTTATGAGGTTTATAGAGATAATATGGATAGGCTAAAACAAATTACTCCGTTAAATATTGACCCCGCTATTCCATTTAAGGCCGTACCAAAACAAAGTTTTTTAAATAACGATAAATACGATTTTGTTATATTAAGTAAATCTCCAGGTTATACTCCCGAAACAGCAGATTCTTTAATTCCAGTTATTCAAGAGTATTTCACGGACATTTAGTATAAGAACGTTCTTAATGTGAATGTGATTAAAGGGGGGAGATATATTGAAAAAACCGAGTATCGAAATTTCTCGCATGGGAGTTCCACAAGTAAAAAAGAGTTGTTTGAGGGAAATTATAAAAATGTTTGTTTATGTTGCAGTTGCAATTATATTCTGTATATTATTTTTTTATTCATTCAAGTATTTAGAATTGTATATCAGAAATATATATAGTGTAAAACCTTATAATGAAGCTAATACTGCAACTTGGATTAGTTCTGTTGCATCATATTGGGGTGGAATAATTGGTGGAGCAGTATCTGGGATGATTTCGCTGGGTGGAACATTCATAATAATTAATTACTACAGAAAATCAGATATATCTAATAGACAAATCTCAAATCAACCATTCTTAAATATAAAGCTATTAGATAATTATTCTAATAAGCCAGCTAATATAAATGATTTTCTGCATCTATGCGATATCGGGAAAGGTGATAGAATTATTTATACGCATATTGAGCTAAAAAATGTGGGTAAAAGCTTTGCAAGAACAGGTGTGTATTATAATGGTAGCAATTTTGGAGGAAATGCATTTCAATATATTGTGGAGGCTGGTGAGACTCTTGAAAAAAAAGTTTTGATAGGAATTAAATACAGCAATCAAGATGTGGAAGCAAGCCTTGGAATCATGTTCTTCGATTGTTTTATGAATGAGTATATACAAGTGTTTAATTTTAAAGTAGATGGTAATACGAAAAACGTTAATGTTGAAGCTGATTATCCGAATTTAACCCAATCAGCTTTTAAGTAATACAATCTTTATTATTATTCTTAATAATCAATGTTTTAATAAAGTAGTTAAAGGTGTTGATAAAAGAAACAATGCCTTTTTCTTTTGCCCAAAAATAAAGAAAGGAGCTTTGCTTTTATGAAAACCTATCAGGTGGAATCAAAGAAACCCTTTGCCAGTGTGGAGTTTGCTGCACAGGAAAAGAAAGTGTACTCACGAAACAGAAATAAGAAGCACTGTGGCTTGGAGCGATGACCTCCGGCCTTTTCTTTTCGGCAGGTTTTTTTTAAGAACAATCGTAACCCACACCCAACACAAGACCGATGTCTTGTGTTGCAGCAAGCACTGAATAATGCCAGCATTATTCGCTTGTCAGGGATAATCCCTGAAACCCTTAACAGAACAGGAGGTTCTATATGCTCAAAAGAAGCATCAAAATAACGTTTCGATTGAATGCCAAAGAACAGCAATCTCTTGTTAAGCAGGTAAAAAAATCCGGACTTTCACAGGAGGCTTTTATTCGTTCCCTTATTAACGGCTACATACCCAAGGAATTGCCCCCTCCCGACTATTTTTCCATGCTGCGGGAACTTCACGCCATCGGCAGCAACTTGAATCAGATTGCAGCAAAGGCCAATGCCACCGGGCATATCGACAAAACGGTGTTTCAATATGAAGCCAACCGACTCAGAAAGGCGGTACAAGATATTATAGAGGCGGTTACAGCGCCTGAAAGGAGGGCTGACAATGGCAACCACAGCGATATGGGATGTAACCGACCGCCTTGACCGGGTAATCGACTACGCCACCAACCCTCAAAAGACAGAGAACCTTGACTTTTCCAGTCCTGACTTTCGAGGCTTGCAAAATGTCTTAGCATACACACAGCAGGATACCAAGACCGAAAAGCAATTCTATGTAACCGGCATCAATTGCGACCCGACCACTGCTTGTGAACAAATGTCGCGGACAAAGCTCCAATTCCAAAAAACAGACGGCATTCTCGCCTTCCACGGCTATCAGTCTTTTGTTCCGGGAGAAGCTACACCGGAAACTGCCCACGCCATCGGTGTGAAACTGGCGCAGGAACTGTGGAGCGAACGCTTTGAAGTGATAGTTTCCACTCATCTTGACAAGCATCATCTTCATAATCATTTTGTCCTCAATTCCGTATCCTTTACGGACGGCAAGCGGTATTACGACAACAATGCCACTTATACCCTCATGCGGCAGACCTCCGACCGTCTGTGCCGGGAATACTCTCTATACGTTATCGAAAACCCGCAAAAAGGCAAATCCAGGCATTACGCCGAATGGAAAGCCGAGCAGGAAGGCAAACCCACCTGGCGTGGCCTCATCCGCGAGGATGTAGATAAAGCAATCTCAGCGTCCATGACCTTCACGCAGTTTATTGCCACCCTCCGCAAACAGGGCTATGAGGTGAAAACTGGAGTGAAATACATGGCGGTGCGTCCTGCGGGCAAGGAGCGTTTTGTCCGCTTGAAAACTTTGGGAGACAATTACACCGAAGAAGCCATAAAGCAGCGTATTCTTCAAAACCGTGCCCCGAAGCGGCCACAAGCCCTGCCCGAACCTAAGAAAAAACGTTATACTATTCGAGGCGGTGCAAGCCTTAAAAAAGTAAAAAAGCTTACTGGCTTGCAAGCGCTCTATTTTCACTACCTTTACAAAATGGGCATCTTGCCCAAGCACCGCGCGTCCAATAAACGGACGCATTTTTTATTGCGCGAGGATATCCGGCACATGGAAGAAATCACCGCTCAAACCAAACTACTCTGTACACACCGCATTGAAAACAAAGAGCAGCTTCTCACATTTCGAAACAGCCTGGAGCAGGAAATGGCAGGCTTGTACGACACCCGGAAATCTCTTTACAGCCGAATCCGCCGATGCAAAGACGATGAACAGATAACGGTATATAAGGAACAGATCGCCGGACTTTCGAAAAAGCTGTCCCTGCTCCGGAAGGAGGTGAAGCTATGTGCGGGCATCCTGTCCCGTTCTGAAGAAATGAAGCAGAAACTGCATCAAATAAAACAGGAAGAAATCCAGCAAAGAAAGGAGGAAAAGGCATATGAACAGCGGAGCCGACGCAGCGGACCAAATCATCAATATGAGTCTTAAAGGGATTGAGGTGATGGCTAAAATCTCCGGCGAGGGAGCAAAAAACCTTGCCACTTATCTCTATGCCGTTTTGAAAGACCAAAAAAAGACTAAGGGAAAAGCCCGTCTGGAAGCACTTTTGCGCAGCGGCAAGGAACTGAAAGTCTTTGCGGTCAAGAACGAAGACCTGAAGAAATTCACTCAGGAGGCTAAACGCTACGGCGTCCTCTATTGCGCCCTCCGTGACAAAAATGACACGGACGGCATGTGCGACATCATGGTACGGACCGAGGATGCCTCCAAAATCAACCGTATTGTGGAACGCTTCAAGCTGGCCACCGTGGATACGGCAAGCATCAAGAGCGAAATTGAAAAATCCAGAGCCGCCAAGCAAGCGGAAAAAGCAGCCGATGAAAAAGCTCCTACCGAAAAAGGAACGCCCGCTGAAAAAAGTGCAGATGATTTTCTGGACGAACTCATGGCAAAGCCCGAACAGCCGGAGCCGGTAAAGGAGCAGCCCGACAACCCAAACCCCACGACGGCGACGACGGAGAAATCCCATCCGTCCGAGCCTACCTCAGAGCGCAGCGGGAAAGCCGCCGAGGGTGCTATTGAGCCGCCAAGGAGATCCGTCCGCCAAGAATTATGGGAAATTAAGGCCACTCAAAAGGAACAAGCGGCACAGCCCAAGCGGGAGCCTGCCCGAGAACAGCCAAAAACCACAAAACAGAATGTCAAACCCAGCAGGCAGCAAAACAAATCCAAAAAACCAAAATCGAAAGCGAGGTAAGTTTTATGAGTAGTTTCGATGATCTTTTCCGGCAGAAAAACGAACAGCCTGCTTCCCGAAACGACCAGCCTTTTGACAAGGAGGCATGGAAACAGCAAAAGCAGGAACAGCGGGAAACGGTTTACGCCATGATCGACGATACAGCACTAACCGTGGCACAAGATGGTGCTGCCTTCCAGAAGTACCTGGATGTGCAAAGCCGTTTTGACCGCTACAGCGTAGCCAACGCCCTGTTGATCCTTGCACAGAAGCCAGATGCCACCCGTATTGCGGACTTTGACACCTGGAAGGAGCAAGGTGCCTATATCCGCAAAAAGGAAAGCGGCTTCTACATCTTGGAGCCGGGCGAGGAGTACCAGCGCGATGACGGCACCACCGGCATCAGTTACAATCCCAAAAAGATGTTCGATATTGCGCAGACCGGGAACAGCCGCAAACGGGAAACCCCGACCTATCCCGATGACCGCACCCGTATCAAAGCGCTGATGGCCCATACACCCGTGCCGATCAGTATCAGCGATACCCTGCAGGAAGGCACAAACGCTTTGTACCGTCCGGAAGCAAGAGAAATCCAAGTCCGAAAGGGCATGGACGCAAGCAATATCTTCCGTGCCCTTTCCCAGGAGCTTGCCCACGCGGAGATGGATAATGGAGACGGAAGCTACAACCGTTCTACTCATGCCTTCCACGCTTATTGCGTGTCCTATATGCTCTGTAAGCAGTATGGTGTGGACACAAACGGCTATCGCTTTGACCGCGCTCCACAAATGCTGGAGGGCTTAGACGCACAGGAGATCCGCACCGAGCTTTCTGTCATCCGCGAAGCTGCCAGTGAAATTTCCGGCAGGATGAACCGGATGCTGGCGCAGCAAAGACAGCAAAAACGGCAGGAGCCGGAACGATAGGAGGGATTGCCAATGAAGGAAGAAGAAAGGGTGCTTACCCTGGACGATTACGAATACGGCGTTGTCGTAAACGCTTTGAACGAAATGCGCAACGACTTGATTAAAGAAGAACGACCCACCGATGCCGTGGATGAGCTTCTTCTCAAAACTATCGACGCCCCAACCAAAAAAGTAAAACGAAGGAACCATGATGAAGCGCGCTGAAACCGCAAGAAGTAACCTGATACTTTTTGCGGTTTTTTTAATTCCGGTGGTATGGGCGGCTTTGCTTACCGCCCCTTCCCTGTCGGGCGGACTTCCCGAAATCCTTGCCAATCTCACGGCGGCAATGAACAACCCGTTTCATATCCGATGGGTGGACGATTCGTTAAAGTGCATCCTACTTTTTGTCACCGCCTATTGTCTGGGCATCGGGATTTATCTTTCCACCAAACGCAATTACCGGCGAAGGGAGGAACACGGCAGCGCTCGCTGGGGCGGCGCGGCGGCTGTCTGCAAGAAATACCGGGACAAAGACCCTCAGAAAAACAAAATCCTTACACAGAATGTCCGCATCGGCCTGGACGGAAGGAAGCACAAACGGAACCTGAATGTGCTGGTGGTAGGCGGCTCCGGTTCAGGCAAGACGAGATTTTACGCAAAACCCAACGTCATGCAGGCCAACACCTCTTTTGTCGTCCTCGACCCGAAAGGAGAAATCCTGCGGGACACAGGGAACTTACTCAAAACCAAAGGTTATGAAATCAAAGTGCTGGATTTAATCAACATGCACCTGTCTCATTGCTACAACCCCTTTGCCTATTTGCAGGATGATAAGGATGTGTTAAAGCTGGTGACAAATCTGATTAGAAACACTACCCCTAAAGGCTCCAACACTAACGATCCCTTTTGGGAGCGCTCCGAAACCGCGCTACTGGAGGCATTGATTCTCTACCTGCTCTATGAAGCGCCACCGGAGGAGCAAAACTTCCCAATGGTCATGGAAATGATCGCCGCCGCTGAAGTCCGGGAGGATGACGAAACCTATCAAAGCCCCCTGGATGAACTGTTTGAACGGCTGGAAATGCGCGAGCCGGAGCATCTGGCGGTCAAGCAGTACAACATCTTCAAGCTGGCGGCAGGCAAGACAGCCAAAAGCATTCTTATTAGCCTGGGTGTGCGACTGGAGAAATTCAATCTGGCTTCCATCGCCGGAATTACAACCACAGACGAATTGGAGCTCCCTTCTATTGGAGAACGCAAAACGGCACTTTTTGCCGTAATCCCTGATAATGACAGCAGTTTCAATTTTATCGTTGGAATGCTCTACACACAGCTTTTCCAAAGCCTTATGTATCTTGCCGATTATCATCATGCAGGACGCTTGCCCATCCATGTCCATTTTGTCATGGACGAATTTTCCAACGTCGCCTTGCCGGATGAATTTGACAAGCTGCTCTCCACCATGCGTTCCCGCGAAATATCGGTTTCTATTATCCTACAAAACCTGGCGCAATTAAAAGCCCTTTTTAAGGACACATGGGAGTCCATCGTCGGAAACTGCGACGAATTTCTGTACCTTGGCGGCAACGAGCAGTCCACCCACAAGTATGTGTCCGAGCTTTTAGGCAAGGAAACTATCGACACTAATACCTATGGGCTGAGCAAGGGCAGAAACGGTAGTTATTCCACCAATTATCAGCAGTCCGGTCGGGAGCTTCTCACCCCCGACGAGGTAAGGATGCTGGACAATCGTTACGCCCTGCTGTTCATCCGGGGAGAACGGGCAGTGATGGACGACAAATACGATATTCTCAAACACCCCAATCTGAAACTGACCGTTGATGGCAACGGTGAACCATTCCGACACGGAGGTGTGGAAAGTGCCCTGGACTGGAGAACTGTGCTATTGAACGAAGGAAGCGATTACGAGCTTCTCTCTGAGGATGAACTCGAAACCTTAATGCAATCTTGAAAAACAATATATGGAGGTATGATCTTATGAAAATGTCCAAGAGAACCAAGATGACTTTTGCCATCTACTGCGCATTGGTACTAATTGTTACTCTCTTTGCCGCACCGGCCTACGCTGCAAATGATCCGCTGACCGTCGTCAACAACCTGTCCAACTTCATATTCGGGCTGATCCGGGCTATTGGGATGATTCTTTTAGGCTTCGGCATCGTGCAGATCGGCCTTTCCCTCAAATCCCATGACCCATCCCAAAGGGCCAACGGCTTCTTGACCCTTGCGGGCGGCGTTATCATCACCTTTGCAAAGGAAATACTGAACCTCATCGTAGGAGGTTGATCGCTATGTTTAACAAATTCCCCATCAATGAAAAAATGCACATACATTCACTTGACGGCGAACTGCGGGAAGCTACCATCCTAAAGAGGCTGGGTGACAACGATTATCTTGCCGAATACAACGGCGTCAAGTGCCATGCAATTTACAACCCCTTTGTCAATAAATTCTATGTGGATGACAAGTATGGCGTCATCAGGGACAAATTGCCCGGCAGGGATGAACCATGCCGTTAACAATCACAAAGGCAGGCCCGCGCTTCATGCGCGGGCTTTGCTTTGAAATGAGGTGAGTTTATTTGGGAAGCGGCAACTGGGTAATTGATAATTTGAACAATGCACTGGAAACCTGGAATAACAAACTGGCGGAGATCTGGCAGCTTGTGACCCAATCCCCCACGGAATTCAAAGGCGGCGGTATCTGGAACGTTATTGTGAATATACACGGAGCGCTGCAGGCCATCGGCCTTGCCCTGCTGGTACTGTTTTTCGTTATCGGCGTGGTCAAGACCTGCGGCAGTTTTGCAGAAGTCAAAAAGCCCGAACACGCCTTAAAGCTATTCATACGTTTTGCCCTGGCAAAAGCTGTTGTAACCTACGGGCTGGAGCTGATGATGGCACTATTAGACATTGTACAGGGGATTATCTCCACCATTATGAGCAGCGCAGGCTTTGGCACAACAACCGAATCTGTTTTGCCAGACACCATCGTGCAGGCCATTGAGAATTGCAGCTTTTGGGAAAGTATCCCGTTGTGGGCGGTGACGCTGATCGGTGGCCTGTTTATCACGGTACTGTCCTTCATTATGATTATGTCGGTGTATGGGCGGTTTTTTAAATTGTATTTATACACGGCAATCGCCCCTGTGCCTTTGGCCTCCTTTGCCGGAGAACCGAGCCAGAGCATCGGCAAATCCTTTTTGAAAGGCTATGCCGCCGTCTGTCTGGAAGGGGCGATCATTGTGCTTGCCTGTGTCATTTTTTCTGTCTTTGCTTCCTCCCCGCCGGTGGTGGATACCAGCGTCAGCGCTGTCACAATGGTATGGTCCTATGTAGGAGAGTTGATCTTCAATATGTTGGTGCTGGTCGGAGCAGTGAAAATGGCCGACCGGGTGGTGCGGGAGATGATGGGATTATAAGGGAGATCGGGTATTACAGTCCGTATCCTCATATATCCTTGAACTGAACACCCTCCCCATAAACAACAGGCTCCCCTGTTCTTGGATCAAGCAAATCCCCATGCTCGTTAAACTGAATTTTGTCAAGAGGTACGCCCATCTCTCTTGCCCGTCGGATTTGCCATGCGGCATCATCTTCAAGGTATTTCTCATCACGTTTGCGTCGTATCGCCTTTATAAGCGACACAATCCAGCTTAACATGGTCAAGCCAAGCAGCGAGAAAAGAATGATGAATGCTAAAGTCTCATGTTCTCCTGCCCACTTGTTCAGCACGGTACTGAACAGTAGGAAGCAAAGAATGGGAATCGTCAGCCGGATTTTTCCGGCTACTTTAAATATAAAAGAGAGAATGAGCAATCCCGCCGTAATGCAAAGTGAAATAATTGCTGCAATTGGCATAATGGACACTCCTTTCCATGTAGTCTGTATATTTCCATTATCACATATGTAAAAGAGAAATGGAAGACTGTCCCAATTACAGACTATTTTATCTCCTGCTCCAGATTGGAGAACAAGTCGCAATCAAAAAAATCTCTAACACTGATTCCCAGTCCGTCGCACAGCTTTTTAATAGTGGCAATCCCCGCATTATAGGTTGTGCCGCTTACTATATCATTTACAGTCGATTGTGTGACGCCTGAAATGTTACTGAGAGCGTTGATTGTCAGATTTCGTTCCCTGCACAATCTTTCAATGCGTTTGGTTACTGCTTGAGAAATATTCATTGTATCACCTCTAAACGTTATTCCGTTAATCAAAGAATATCAATTTACACTCTATATGTTTAACGGAATACCGTTGAAATAGACATAGAGGTAACTTATACTAACGGTATATCGTTAAGATTAGGATTCTTCAACGTGAATAAAGCAAAAGGGGGTTTTAGTTTGAAACATGAAAATTACAATAACGAACTGGAAAAAGAGAAAGAAAAACTTAACAGGCTTGCGGATAAAGCCTTGGAAAGTGGTATCCCTCTCACACAGGATGAAGCATTTATGGCTCAGAACCGCAAGGTAGATGAGTTGATAGTAAAAATACAAATGGAGAAGGAACGACACCGAAATAAACAGCGGGAACGATAAGTCAAGCAATCCAATAGCGCTTAGTTAGATATGAGGCGCTATTTTTATTTGGAGGTGATTGAGTTTTGGAAGTCAAGATTAACCGGGAAATCCGGGATTATACCGAAAGCATGTTTTTTGGACTGTCTCTACGGCAGTTCATTTTTTCTGTTCTTGCCGTTGGGATAGCCGTGGGCATCTACTTAGGTCTGCGGAGTTACTTCGGCACGGAAACCGTAAGCTGGATGTGCATTTTGGGAGCTGCCCCCTTCGCGGCGCTCGGCTTTATCAAGTACCACGGTATGACGGCAGAGCAGTTTCTATGGGCGTATATCAAATCGGAATTTCTCATGCCTAAAAAACTGACCTTTTATCCGACCAACATTTACTTTGAAGCGCTCAAAAACGTTATTGCAAATCATGAAAAGGAGGAATTGAAACGCCATGATTAAGACCCTGCAAAAAATCATGAAGCAGGACAAGGAACGGTTTATTGTGCCCAAAGGTGTCCAACAGGCAATTCCCATCAGCGCTATCTGGCCGGATGGGATTTTTCGCGTGGGCAACAAATTTTCCAAATCCTATCGCTTTGAGGATATAAACTATGCGGTAGCATCCAAAGAAGACAAGGAAGCAATGTTTTTGTCCTATTCGGAGCTTTTAAATTCCTTTGACAGCGGAGCAACCACCAAAATCACCATCAACAACCGCAGACTGAATAAAGCCGACTTTGAAAGCTCCATTCTGATCCCGTTAAAAGATGACAGGCTGGACGAGTACCGCAGAGAATATAACCGGATGCTTTTGGATAAAGCCACAGGCGCAAACAGCATTGTGCAGGATAAGTATGTCACCGTATCAGTAATGAAGAAAAATATTGAGGAAGCAAGGAACTACTTTTCCCGCATCGGCACCGACTTGATTACCCATTTTTCCCACCTGGGATCAAAGTGTGTGGAACTGGACGCCACCGACCGCCTGCGTATCCTGCACGATTTTTTCCGCGCTGGAGAAGAAACGGACTTTCATTTCGACCTGTCCGCTACCATGAGAAAAGGACACAATTTCAAGGATTTCATCTGTCCTGACACCTTTGAATTTGAAAAAGATCACTTCCGTATTGGAAACAAATATGGGCGTGTCATCTTCCTGCGCGAGTATGCCAGCTACATCAAGGACAGCATGGTATCCGAGCTTTGCGACCTGAACCGCAATATGATGTTATCGCTTGACATTATCCCTATTCCAACCGATGAAGCCGTGCGGGAAGTGGAAAATCGGCTGCTCGGTGTGGAAACCAACATTACAAATTGGCAGAGGCGGCAGAATCAAAGCAACAACTTTTCTGCTGTTGTGCCTTACGACATGGAGCAGCAGCGCAAGGAAAGCAAGGAATTTCTCGACGACCTGACCACCCGCGACCAAAGGATGATGTTTGCCGTTTTGACGATGGTGCATATAGCAGACAGCAAAGAGCAGCTTGACAGCGATACAGAAACCCTGCTTACCAACGCTCGAAAGCATCTTTGCCAATTTTCTACCCTGACATTCCAACAAATGGACGGACTGAACACAGTGTTGCCCTTTGGCCTGCGGAAAATTGACGCCATCCGTACACTGACTACAGAAAGCACGGCAGTATTTATCCCGTTCCGGGCGCAGGAGATTTCCCACAGTGGTGGTATCTACTATGGTCAAAACGTTATCAGTAAAAACATGATCATTGCCAACCGTAAGCACCTGCTCAACGGAAACTCCTTTATTTTAGGTGTTTCCGGCTCCGGTAAGAGCTTTACCGCCAAGAGGGAAATCGTCAATCAAATTCTTTCCAGCGATGACGACATCATCCTGATTGACCCGGAGCGCGAATACTCATCGCTTGTCAAGGCGATGGGCGGCGAAATTATCCATATCTCGGCAACCTCTCCGAATCACATTAACGCAATGGATATGAGCAAAGACTACGGCGACGGCGCAAACCCAGTCATCCTCAAATCCGAATTTGTCCTTTCCTTGTGCGAGCAGTTAATCGGAGGGCATAACCTGGGCGCAAAGCAGAAATCTTTAATTGACCGCTGCACTGCCAGCGTCTACCGGACGTATCTGCAAAGCAATTACCGTGATAAGCTGCCAACCTTGCAGGACTTTCATGCGGAGCTGCTGAAACAGTCGGAACCGGAAGCACAGGAAATCGCCCTTGCTATCGAGCTGTTTACCAGCGGCAGCCTGAACACCTTTGCCAAGCCTACCAACGTGGATGTCAACAACCGCCTGATTTGCTATGACATCCTTGACCTGGGCAAGCAGCTCCTTCCCATCGGGATGCTGGTGGTTCTGGACAGCATCTTGAACCGTATTACACAGAACCGTGCGAAAGGCAAAAACACCTTCATTATCATTGATGAAATCTATCTGCTGTTCCAGCATGAGTACAGCGCCAACTTCCTGTTCACGCTCTGGAAGCGTGTCCGAAAGTACGGCGCTTTTTGTACGGGAATCACTCAAAACGTGGACGATCTTCTGCAGAGCCATACGGCCCGCACCATGTTGGCAAACAGCGAGTTTATTGTCATGCTCAACCAGGCTTCCACGGACAGAATGGAGCTTGCCAAGCTCCTGAACATTTCCGACCTTCAGCTTTCCTACATCACCAACGTGGATGCGGGGAACGGTCTGATTAAGGTGGGCAGTTCCCTTGTGCCCTTTACCGATCAATTCCCGCGCAATACCAAGCTCTATAACCTGATGACCACCAAGCCGGGCGAACAGGCCCAAATCTGACAGAACCTTATACATGCAAACGGCTGGCCGTACCTTCGGTCAGCCGTTCATCTATCTTATGAAGGAGGAAAACACAATGGAAACCATACGGTTTGCAAGTAAGGAGCATAAGGCTTTTTATTGCGAAATGCTTATTAAAACCCGCAATGACGACGCCTATCATCGGGCATTTTTCTATGCGATGGGAATTTGTGCTGAGACAAGACGCAATATTCGATCACTCTTTGACTTCAAAAACGGCGGAATTAACCCGGATGGTCTTTCGGACCCGTGGCAGACGGGCAGTACGCGCCGCCTGTGCCGCTTGGCCTTTAACCTCTGGAACGGCTTTACGGAGGAAGGAAAAGAAAACCGTTCCACACCCTATGAGTTGTTTGACTGCGGCTTTGCACCGTACTTTTTTGAGGCTATCCGTCTGCGCTATCCCGAATATTGCCGAAGCATGGAGTGCACCATCCGTCAATCCGCAATGGAACGGTAAAATCAGCAAAATTTTGAAAGGAGGCGCGCGCGGTGAAAGAGATCAAAACCAAACAAACCCTAAAGGATATTAAGGCACTGGATAAGACGACAGACGTGTCCCGCAGGATGAAAAATGCCTATATCCGCACCAAAGACCAAGCAGAACATCTCGGACATAACGATAACGGCAACTATGTGGATGATGCCGGGAATAACATCCATGAGGGTGCAAAAGTTGTTATCCAGGAAACCGGACATACCGCAGGAAACTACGGCAAAAAGGCAGTTGAAAAAATAAAGGACCGTCGCGCTCCGGATGCAGATGCTCCTCGTTACCACGATTCAAACGGTGAGAATGTGCGGCAGACCCCCACAAGTGAAGTGAAGGAATCAGCACACAGGGATGTTGTCCAGACTAAAACAAAACCGGCAACGGAACTGAACACAACTTCGGTCAAAGCAAAGGAAGCAGTAAATCAGAACGTTTCCCAACCCGGAGCAAAGCAGGCGGCAAAACACAATGCTATCCCATCCAAGGCAAAGGAAACCATAAAACGGAAAGTTACCCTGTCCAGACCAAGCGAATTAGCAAAACGCAGGTTCGTTCTAAGCAGAGCGAAACAGCGATTTTCTCAAACCATTGAAATCCGGATGGCAAATCAAAATATCGGTCAAATACAATCACAACAGATATCCGAGCGAATACCTGCTCAACGTCCCCTTTTTCAACCAGCCAGGAAAGCAGCGGCACAAACCCTCCACACCTCCGTTAAAATAGGACGCACCATAAAGCAATCTGTCGAAACTGGCGGCAAAACCCTAAAAGAAGCCGCTAAAGGTACGATTAAACCAACGCAAAGATCGGTTAAAACCGCCGAGCATACTGCTAAAGCTGCTGTTAAAACTTCACAGGCAGCGGCAAAAACCGCCGCCAAAACCGCACAGGCTGCTCAAAGAGCGGCCCAGACTGCACGATTAGCGGCAAAAGCGGCGGCTGTTTCTGCAAAGACAGCAGTTAAGGCAATGCTGTCTGCTATAAAGGCGATCATCGCGGCAGCCAAGGGCCTGACCGCCTTGATTGCCGCTGGCGGCTGGATAGCAGTGACGATTATTCTTGTGATATGTCTTGCGGGGCTTTTATTAGGCTCAGCATTCGGAATATTCTATTCCAATGAAAGCCCCGGCGGGAACACTCCGGTTATGTCGGAGGTGGTCAATCAGCTTAACAATGAATTTGCGGCAAAAATAGAACAGATAGAAAATGAAAATCCACATGACACCCTGGAGCTGTCCGGTAGCAATAGCATCTCCGCAAGCCAGTGGCGGGAAATCTTGGCGGTCTATGCGGTAAAAGTAACCGTCGATCCGGAAAACGGCATGGAGGTTACCACCCTCGACGATGCCAAGGTGGGCATCCTGCGGGACGTCTTTTGGGATATGAACAAAATCGACTATTGGATAGAAACTATTGTACATGAGGAAACCGTAACTACCACTGACGAGGATGGCAATGAAACCACGGAAACTATCACCACCACCGAAACCATCCTGCATATCAATGTGAGATCCAAATCCCATACGCACATGATTGCTGAGTACGGTTTCAATACGCAACAGGTAAAAATGCTAAACGAGTTAATGCAGGATGAATATCAGCAACTGTTTATACAGCTTATCGGCAGTTAGACGGATGTTGCCTGCCCCCACAGGAAATCGCGGTCCTGACGGAAAACGTGGGAAAACAAATAAAATAGTTTAATGACCAAATTATGAAAGGTGGAAAAGCGGATGAACTTTGAAGAATTCAAGGAAATGGAATATATAAAATGCGTGGGTTTATTAGCTGAGTTGATTGACCTGGACGCGGATACAAAAGAAAAAATCCATAAGAGCTTTCAAAATATAGGGATTAAAAACTTCTTTCTTCACCTTGAATCGGTGGACTTGCCTACTGAGATTTCCGAGAAGTTGAAAAGCATAAAAACCATTATTGAAATAGTTGATGTAAAAAGGGGGCGGGCATAACATGAAGCAGGATATATTGCATACCGAAAATTTTTTAAAAGGGCTGACAACTTTAACAGGTCTACCCTACAAAAAAGTTCAGCAGTATGTAAAAGAAAATAACCCCTTTAACATCTTAGAGCACCCCCACATTATGGAACCAAATGAGAAGCAGCTTGAAAAGATAGGGCTGCTTAATGAATTCATTGCCTCTTACAACATTCTGAAAATCTATGAAAGCAATGAGAAGGTCATGCTTAATTCATCAACCATAGCAGGCCAATATTTTTTAGCCCTTTTGGGAGGAATGAAGGATAAAGAAAGGTTTATGGTTGCATTTTTAGACAGCGGCAACAACATCATCGAAACAAAGACTATGTCGGAAGGGAGTATCGGACAAACAGCGGTGTATCCAAGGGAAATATTAAAATATACCCTTGCCTGTGATTGCAATACAATGATTTTAGCCCATAATCATCCCGGAGGGTCCAAAAATTTTTCTCCGGAGGATAGGGCATTGACACAAAGAATGGTTGACATTTTTCATCCCCTTGAGATCAAAATTCTGGATCACATAATTGTTGGCGGCGGAAGCTATACTTCTATGGCGGAAAAAGGGATTATCCCCTGCCAGAGCAAAGGTACAGCAAATTATGAAATGATAACATTAGGTCCAATACCTGCGGAAGAAAAGCGGAATAGGTTTAAACATACACACTCGCGTTAAATATTCTATCAAATAATCAACAAGAGAAAAGTGGTGTTAAAAAATGAAAGATTGGTTTTACAGGCTAGCCCCCGTTATCTTATCGGTAACGGGGTTTCCCATAATTATCTGCCTGTTTTTTATACATGATATTTTATATGACCGGTGGCAATGGATGTTCTGGCTGATACTATTGCTTTTCAATGTGTGTTCAGGTGTCCTGATGGGTACACTTGTTAAAAAGCTTTACCATGGGGTAAGCAAAGACCCATTAACAGGCTTGTATAATAGGCGGTGCTTTTACGACAGGATCGACTATGAAATAGAAAAAATGAAGCGTACAAAATTGCCGTTATCGTTTGCATTAATAGACATAGACAATTTCAAAACTATTAACGATACCTATGGGCATCTGGAGGGTGATAAGGTTCTGGTAGAGCTTGCCAGAATATTTAAAACGCAGGCCAGGTCGGGCGACACCATTGTCCGTTGGGGTGGTGAAGAATTTGCCATGATTTTACCTGAAACCGATAAAAGCGGAGTTTTGGCTTTTGCTGAACGTATCAGGAAGTTAGTAGAATTCTCAAACTGCAAGTATAAAATAACCGTCTGCATAGGAATTACAACAGTCTATCAAGAGCATGATGCAGAAAAAATCATGTCCGTAGCCGACAGAGCATTATATAAAGCAAAAGAAAAGAAGAACGCGGTTGTATATGGCGTTTTCAACAATATTACCACCTGAAGCAGGGTCCTATTCAGGTGGTAATTTACATTAGTTTAGGTGTTTTTTCATGAAATGTCCTTTTTCCATATTTTAATAATGTCATTGGGAATAATATCATGCTTTACACACATTTCACATTGAAGACTGTAACCATTTTTAAAAACAAATTTTTGTATTCCATAATTAATCATTTCCTTGCATATATTGATAACCTGAAAATCCATTGAATCCGATATATTCAAGCAGCATTCAATGACAGTTGGAATACCTATTTTTTGTAGTATTGGATAAACAATATCCTTTACAGGCCATGTAGCTCTTCTTGTTACCTCTCCGCCAAAAAATTTAAAGAATTCTTCGCATCCTTTGTATTCTATCAATTCTTTAGTTAGGACGAACCAGAGTAGCCCTTCCCTCCCAACACAGGACCTATTTTTTTCAAATGTGGCAAAGCTGTCTTTTATCTTTTCAAGTATAACTCTATCAATTCCAATACTTTTGAGTTCATCAATAAGAGTGCTCTGAAATTCCTGTGGCCTTAAAACAGTTAGGCCTTTTCTCTGAATGTCATTCCAATTTATAATTTTAGTACAGTGATATCCCCGAATCTTATGCTTAATGAGTATATTCTTTAGATCTTCAACACTTTCATCATATACACGACAATAAACCGGGTTCAATATGTATGAGCCATCACATAAGGATTGTTCTTCACGTTCCTTCTCATCCTTAATATAATAAGCTCTATTTTCTAAAATCTTTAATATTTGTACAGGCCAAGTATCAACCTGATCTAATTCAATCATCAACTAAATGTTCCTTTCACTTGTCATGTTCATAGGTAAAAATCCTAAACCCATTGAATATCTTAATAATAATAGAAAATAATATCATAAAGCCCCACAGCATTTTTTATATTTCAATCCACTTCCGCAAAAGCAGGGGTCATTTCGTCCAAATTTACTACTCAGGCCATTTAAATAGTCCAACAATTCCTTTTTCCTTGAGAGCAAAGTTCTTAAAGCTTTGATATCATTTTTTTCTACTGCTGAAAATACTTGTTCAGTAGTTTTTAGAAATTCAATTATATTCGGATCATTCCTTAGAGATATACGCACATTATCAACTCTTTGACCAGTAAAAGTCTTGTCTCTATCAGGTAAAAACAATATTTTATTAACTCCATAGTCATTCGGTGTAATATCAACGAATTCCCCGGAAGGGCTTACCCAAATTGCATGAAATTCAGCCTCAATATATGTCGTAGGCCACTCCCAGATAACCCACCCATGTTGAATAGAGCCTCCCTGTTTTTGAACCCTTAAATTCACATTTTCAAAGCACTCATGAGGTATAGAGTTTTTATCCGGTTTCACTTCTATGTAGAAGGGCTTATATTCAGGATCAATTTTTTGACATAAGGCTCTTATTTGTTTTGATATCGTCGCCGGAGTAGTTGTGTTCATTAATAACAGCCCTCCATTTCCCCATAAGTTATAATTTCATGGCTCCTTTTACTCATTGTAAGTAATTTGAACCTTGATGTGAAAACTATTAAAGCAGGGACCATACCTTTTCTTTCCTTTTGGCGAGCCTTCATAACCTTGGCACCTTCTATCGGTTTCAAATTCAGTACGTTTGCTTTCAACCATATTGCGTATAATAGAACCAATGTTAAAACCGCCATTATAGCATCGCGAATTACTGCAATTAATAAATTCGCCCATATTTTCTTTGTAAAAAACCTGTCTTTTACTGAGTTCGTATACTCCTTCCCCATCCTCTTCAACTTCAACTCTCATATTTTTAATCTGCGGAAATGCCTCAGAGAAGCTGACTTTACTACAAAATGCATAATTTGTGCTGTTAAAAACATCCGAAGCTTTATCTCTCTTGTTTGCCGGCATGCTGGTAACCCCCTTCTCTTTCACTGCTACTACGTTCCTTCTAAATTCACCATACGAATCCTACGTTATACCGTAGTACATCAAGTACCTGCAAGCCATTATTATTCCCGTCTTCCCACTAAGGTAAATAGATGTACTCATCGGGATCAAAAATTATTCATTATATTGAGTTTTAATCAATTCTACTAACTCCCTCTTTAATCTAACGTTTTCTCTTGATTACTTGTTTTTTCTTAGATTTTCACATTACTCAAAACATGCCATATGGATATCATGCTCATTTATGCATATACCTGGAAGGGCAAGGGCGACCTCAATAAGCTGAATGTTTTTTCGCTTTTTTCCGGCCGTTGGTATCCACTTGCTCTCCGTAATTGTCAAAAAATCTACACATAGCAAACGCCTTTAGGAACTGAGATAATAACCTCAAGACTATTTGAGGAGGAATTATCTATGACTCTTAAAGAGCAGTCCATGATTAGGCGCCAGCAAGTAAAAGATTATCTTGCTTCCGGCCAAGCTGCAGCCGCATGGTGCTTAGAAAACAATCTAAACATCACTACACTCCGATACTGGGTGACCAAGTGCAACCGCGAAGCCAATGCTGATCCCCAGCAAAAAACCTTTATCGAGTTGAAGCAAACATCGATAAAGGAAGTTCCGGTCATTGTTAAGATCGGGGCAGTTTCCATCGAGCTGTATTCAGGCTTTCAAGCAGAGACTCTGCGCGAAGCTATTGCTGCTATTTATTCCATATGAGCCTAAATACTGCTGGCCTTAGAATATTCCTTTCTTGCAAGCCCTGCGACATGCGAAAGAGTATCGAAGGTCTTGCTACATTGGTCCAGACGCAGTTACAGATGGACCCTTTTGAAAACTGCCTTTACGTGTTCTGTAACCGGGCCTGTGATAAATGTAAGATCCTTCATTGGTCGAATAACGGCTGGTGGTTATATTATCGCAAATTGAGTCGTGGCGTTTTCCGATGGAAGTTTTACGAAAACAAACAGGTCCTTGAGGTCTCTGAACGGCAGTTTAGGTGGCTTTTAGATGGTTTATCAATGGATCAGCCATCCGCACATAAGCCTGTTAAGCAGCGGATAATTCTTTAACCGGTTTTGCTAAAATAATTTAATGAAATTGCCGTATTTTCCCCTGTTTCAGGGCTTTTTACCGCTATTATCCTGTAATTTTACGTTAGGTTCTTATATAATAAGGATATGAATAACGTGATAAAGTTACCTCAAAAACCACAACTGAATTACAGAGAAATGTCACAAGCAGACCTGGCTGCCCACTGCGAAAAGCAGGATAAGGCCATTGCCGAACTGACTCAAAACATGAATCGCCTCATTGAGATGATTCGTTTGAATAACCATAAGAAGTATGGTTCCAGCGGTGATTCTGTATCCTATCCCGAGGGAATGGAACAACTCTGCTTATTCAACGAAGTTGAAGTCACTGCTCAAAAAGGAGCGTCAGAACCAACTTTTGAAGAAGCAACGGCGAAGACCCCTAGAAAACCCAAACAAAAGGGTAAGCGTGAACAAGACTTCAAAGATTTGAAGGTCACCGTCATTGAACATGAGCTTCCGGCAGAACAGCAGGTTTGTCCAGTGTGTGACAGTCCCCTACACGATATGAAGGTTGAAATTACTAAGACACTGAAACTTGTACCGGCCCATTTCGAAGTTGAGGAACACCGCCGTCATGTCTATACCTGCCGTACGTGTGAAAAAAATCAAGGCGAAGGTGATAAGATCCCTTTTGTTCGTGCTGACATGCCCAACTTGCCGATTCCCGGAAGTTTTGCTACCCCGGAGTTGATCGCTGGCATCATCAATAGCAAATATACCAATGCAATGCCACTTTCCCGGATTGAGCGGGAGTTTGACCGGATGGACAGCGTCAGGATCTCTAGGCAGAACATGAGCAATTGGGTACTCCAATGTTCGGAGGAATACTTTTCAAGGATCTATACCCATATGAGAAGTGTCCTTCTGAGCAAAGACATCTTGCACGCCGATGAAACTTGGACCCGTGTTGTGCAGCAGGATGGCAGGGACTCCAAGAAAAAATGCTATATCTGGGTTTACTGCAGCGGGGCCCATGATGAGCCAATTATCTATTATGAATTCCATGAAAGCCGGGCTACGGAATCGGCCAAGGAATTTCTAAAGGACTACTCTGGTTTCTTGCACTCCGATGGCTACGAGGTTTACCATCGTTTGGGGCCGGGAATCACGGTTGTTGGATGTCTTGCCCATATAAAGCGTAAATTTACGGATGCTATTAAAGCATTAAGTCCGGAGGAGCAAAAGAAAACCGTTTGCTTCAAGGGACAGGAATATTGCGACTACTTGTTCCATATCGAAAAGAAATACAAGGATGCTACCCCCGAGGAGCGTCATAACAAGCGCCTCACCCTGTTAAAACCGGTGATGGATGCCTTTTTGTCGTGGCTTAAAGAGACCAAGCCCCTCATTGTACCCAAATCCCAAGCTTATGAGGCCGTAAATTATGCGCTGAACCAGTGGCCATACTTTGAGAATATCCTTTTAGATGGTCGCTTAGAGTTGACAAATAATTTGGTGGAGCGAAATATACGTCCGTTTACAATTGGCCGCAAAAATTGGGTCACCATGAAAACTGATCGGGGTGCACACGATAGCTCGATGGTTTACAGTATCATACAAACTGCATTGGCCAATGACCTAAAAGTTTATGAATATCTGGTCTATTTATTGAAACAGATGCCGAATACAAATTTTAACC
The DNA here is from genome assembly GCF_002224645.1 of Dehalobacterium formicoaceticum. NCBI lineage: Bacteria > Bacillati > Bacillota > Clostridia > Eubacteriales > Peptococcaceae > Dehalobacterium > Dehalobacterium formicoaceticum. The sequence continues at coordinate 638,582 of NZ_CP022121.1, forward strand.
AATTTCCGGAACTGATTGAGAAGTTTGTTCCTTGGTCTAAAGAGCTTCCGGCTAACTGCTACAAAACTAAAAATTGAAAATTCCCACGTCCAACCTTTGGGTTGGGCTTTTTTGTTTATTTTAAGTGCTTAGGATTTGACAATTACACCAAACTTAGGGTGCATTTTCTTTGTCAAGTAATAAAAATTATTGCGGTTTATTCATAATTTTTAACGGTTAATTTGTTTTTTTAGGTGCGAAGTTTGAGTTAGTAATCTCATCAACCTCCTTTTCTTCATAGTAGTTAAGGAACATTTCAACATGCTGGCAATATGCCTTAGCCGTAGAAGTGCTGTAATTCTTTAGTTTTAGATCCTTCTGCAGGCTCGGCACCAACATATTCCTTTCCATTTGAATCATCCTCCTTTGTTTATGGGCATAAAAATAGCCCTACTCGTTATGAGCAGAGCCTAAATTATCAACATTCAAATTTTACTTAGTTCCCAAACTCCCCTTGGGCTGATTTCTTTTGTTTTCATGATTCCACTTTTCCTAAGTTGTGTAGCTGCCCACCTGGCATCATACTGCCATGTATAAAATAAATCACCTGATTTCCTGAGTTCCGTTTCATAGTTGTTCCATATATATCTGCTAACTTCAACTATAGTAGCACTTCCTGCGTTGGTCTTGAGAGCTTCGACAACTATATCGGGTAAGTTTTCTTTTACCATTCATATACTCCTCCCCCTCTATTTCTTTCACATAACTCTTGCATTTGTGAACCAATGTCGTCTATTAAGCCCAAAATGATTTATTAGGCGACATAGTGTCGTGAATATTCACTATAAACAAACCAAACAGTCATTAATAATATAGATTATCTGCAGTTTTAAATAATCCTATTTTCTGGTTATTTCCTTTCTATTTCCACGGGTTACAACAAATTCCTTTAAAATAACAAAAAAAAGACAGTAAAAATCTGCCTTTCTATTTTCACACCTTGTCAGGGCTTATCCCTTATTTCCTCCCCCGATTAATGGTACATATACTAATTTATCGGCCCGATCAACCCTTCTTTTCTCCTGCCTAATTTGTCCCTGTTTTTTAGGGAGCTTTACACACATATACTCGTTTGCCCTGTTTGTGGTGCATACCCGCAAAAAACCGCCTTTATTTATGATACGGATGTCCGTAACGGGGCTAACGGATAATAGCTCCCAACTATTATAAACCAACATTCGGAAAGTTTTGGAGTCACACCAGCTAAAAGGGATATTGCTCCAAAACACGCGAGTTGAGAGCTGCTTTAGGTAAGGTCATCGATTTCTGGACCAGTTAGACTGGAATAAAGGAGAAAAATTAATTACCTATTCTATATGCGCTTCAAGATTAGAATAAATCAACATTAGGCAGTCTGCAAGATGTACCTGACTGTCTGTTATTTATGCTAAAAAATAGGGTTATTAGATGCTAGGAAATAAAAAAAAAGGTAAAAAAACCCCCTGCTACAAATTTATTATCGTTTTCATTTTATCAATCCAAAGAAAACACCAAATTATTTACACGCCAAATAAAAGACTCATTCAAATATATGAACACTGACACAAGGGTCGTCTTTCAGGACATAGTATCCTTTTTTTCTATCGATAATACTTGCTTCTTTTAATTCTTTTAATGCTTGCACGACCATTACACGTGAAGAACCGATCATATCAGCTAGTTCTTGTTGGGTGACTTTTAGGTCTATCAACAGGCCCCATGCTTCTTTCTGCCCATATTCGTTAGCAAATCTATAAAACAGGTTTAATAATTTTTCCTTTACCGTCTGTCTGGTCTCTTCTCCCTGTTTCTGTAAGTTTTCATAACGTTTTTTCCCTAAGTAACTAATAACCCTCCAGGCAAATGAAGAATCCTGTTGAATCGATTCTTTAAATTGTTGCCTATTAAAACAACAGATATATGCATCTTCCATGGCCACTGCACTTGATAGTTCTTTTTGGTCTTGATATAATGACAACTCACCAAGAATCTCCCCAGGGCCACAGACATCCAGAATTGTTTCGTGACCATCCTTAGTGGTTTGAACCATCTTCAGCTTACCTGACTTAATGAGATAAACAGTGCTAACCATCTCGTCCTGACGGAAAAGATAATCTCCTTTGACCAGCTTTTTTTTCGTCGTGCATCTGCACAAATTACTGAACTGCTGATTTTCAAGTCCTTGAAATAGTTCTAATTCCTGTAGGCAGATAATGCACCGTTTCATATTCGTACCCCCTAAAAAGGCTTATAACTCATTAATAGGTTATAATAGAAATATTGAAGTGTCAATGTCATCAATAAGTCACATAACATATAATAATCCCGCCTGTAAAAAGCGGGATTATTATATGTTAAAAATATTACAGTAGTGCTTCAGCCTTTTCTGCCTTAAAAAGAACTTGTTTATCTTCAATGCAAGCTTTGCCAGTCAGTCGGAAACCTTTAGGACCACCTTCCATCGTGGCAATTATCACCTGCATTTTTCCGTTCGCTTTAATGTTCTGCTGGGTTTTTTCCATCTTATAAATATCAAAACCTAAGATATTATTTTCTTTGATTTCACCTTTACCCACCACAATAGCATGTGGATCTCCATCTATTGAAACTGTAACAATAGTGATAAACGGAGCTTTTACTACCATATCTTTAATTTCGTCAGTAAACACCATGTAACTTCACTCCCTTTAAATAATTTAATTATTACCATTTTGGATCAATCATTACAAACTCTTGACGGTTACGCTAACTTTCTCCAATGCTTCAACCACATTCTGTTTAAAAGTGGTAAGACCAACATACTCAATTTCAATCGGCACCTGGGTATACTCGAAAAAATCTAGGATATCTTCATCATCGAATTCAACAACACCTGTATCCAGAAGCAGGATTTTGTCGTAAAAACCAAAATTTTGCCTTGCATCTATCTCGTCCCACCCCTGTCCTTGCTTGAAGATATCCTGCCAGTTCCGAAGCCAGCCAGGAGTGAGGTAAAAAACTCGTGCAGACTTCTCAATTTCCTCCTTGCGTTTATTGTCCAAAATTAGTTCGATGCAGTTACCTTTGAGCAACCGAACAACATGATATTGTTTTGTAAACTCGTCAAGCTCTGGGTGGCACATAGACCCAAAAAATAGTAATCTTTTTTCCTGGGTTACGTCATCCAGTGCATCAGTTATGCCTTTTCTCAGCTTATTATAGTCAACATGTAAAGCAGGTGGTAAATAAGTTATTTTGATGTCTTTACTAAATATCAATTCCTCACTTATTTGTTCTAGTACCTGTTCAAGCTCTGGTTGGAAAACACCGCAGGCAACAATGCACAACTCCATATTGAGATCGCCTCCTTTCTGGCTATAATTGATTCTTATGCTTCAATATTTAATATTATCTGTCCAGCCTAATTAATAGTAGCACTGATAGAAGATTTAAAATGCTAAATATTTTACATTAATTTATCTTTTTTCTAATAATATCAGCAAAGAACTACACTCTATTATGGTCATTCCGGATCTTCGTACACAACCTTAGTTATTTCTTAGTTCGCATTTCTAACCAATATGTACTCGATAATTAAATGACTTCCTCCCATAATAAGAATTATGCATGTCATTTTGTTTGTGCATAGAATAAATTATTAAACAGAAGAGGAGAAATAGTACATGTAATTATTGCGACTAAAATAATTGTGGCATTTAATGCACCACTGATGATTCCCATCTTATAACCAATCGTACCTACTGCAATGATAAGACTGAGTCTTGATGATGACAAAGTAGCTGCAGCTATCGATTTTTTCCATGAATAGATAAATCGCAGAAAGATCGAAGGCATTAAGTTTACAAAATAGATAATTGCTAAAAATACGGGTAATAAATACATTGACTCAGGATTATTTATAATATCTTTTACATTAAAATTTACCCCTACCATGATAAAAAACAGCGGAATAAAGAAACCATATCCAATCGCATCTAATTTTTGATATATTTGTGATGTAGCTCGGTCATTAATCAGGGAAACAATTAATCCTGCTAAGAAAGCTCCAAGAATCATTTCTGTTTTTAATAGCTGGGCAAGCGTCATGAACATAATTAATAAAGCAATAGTTCCTCTAACCTTTATCTGTGATGTTTTATGTGCCAGCTCTTCCATCATTGGATATTTCATTATTTTATTTCCTGCTTTATATACCAGAAAAAATGCTGGGATTAATAACAAAATTAATAGAATTTCAAAAACAGAACTGGAGCTAGTTAAGGTAACAAATAATGAAAGTAAAATCATGGTGGAGAAATCGGCTAATAATGCAGTTATCAATATTATTTGGCCGTATTCCTCATTTAATAAGCCTTTTTCTTTAAGGATTGGTACGACAATTCCAACAGAAGTACTACAGAACACAATAACAAAAAGAGTAATATTGGGTATTAACCCATAAATTTTCAGTAAAAAAGCTATGATAAATGACAAGATGAATGAAGTTAAGAATAAAATACTTGCAACAAAAAATGGTTGCTGAGTTAATTGACCTTTTTTACTGGAGGGACCAATCAATTGAAGATTTATTTCTAATCCTGACATGAACATAAGAAAAGCAAAACCTAATTGAAATAGAAAATCTAACCAGACACTTTCAGATACCAAATTTAAACCACTTTTTCCTATTACTATTCCGGCGACTATTTCACCAACTACAATAGGAATCGAAATAAACTTTATTCGATTAACAGCTGCAGGTATCACAGCTGCAACAAAAACTATTAATAATAAAGAAGAATAAGAGAATACTTCATTTGTCATATATACTACCTCAATCATAAATTATTATAATAACAGGCATCCTTAAAAGACTTATAAAAATTCCACTTAAAAATATAGTAAAGAGGATAATCATGATCTTTTATTTCTGAATTAATTCTATCCCCCAAATGCAGGGCTGATCCATCTTCATTGGACCCCATGCTATACACCTGTGACCCACAACAATAGGTTCAGTTAACTCATCCAGCAACCCGGCCAGTGCCTGGCCATAGGTGGAAGCTTTACCGGTGTCAATAGCATACGAGTGGACCATATCTGTGTTTTCAAGTGCTGCGGAGGTTCGGCCACAAAGATGGATCAGAAATCTCCCCCCAACTTCTTTTATCCCATTAATTATTCGCAGGTTTGATGGTCCGCTAAAATCCCGGTAAATAGTTGGTCCTATAACATCCGGTACACCTACCGCGTCCTCAAAGGAAATAATTGAGGCACCCCTTTTTACACCCTCAATACCATATTGAATAACACTCTTTTCAATAACAGCCATGATTTCCTTGATTTGTGCTGGATCCTTACGCAAGCCACGGTAAAAGATTGTATGATTTATCAAGGCATAAATAATCGTGAATGGACCGACAATGTTGAGTATTACTTTTTCACCCGACTCAGCCAGGATCCCGACAGCATCCAGTACTTCTCCAATTCGACCTTTAGAAATATCTGGCGCTTGGATACCGGATAGTTCTTCAATAGACGAGAAGCGGTGGCCATTTGGTCTTGGTCGATGCATAGCATCGCCCATTTTTATATATGCTCCGAAGGCTTCTGCTTCGACCGTGACACAAAAAGGCACCTTGGCAAACACATCGTCCTGGTATTTCTTTAGCACTCTGGCAAGAGCAACTATGTTATTTTTATCCGTGTAAGCCTCCGGGAAAGTTATCCCAGCTTCCCCTAAAACCTCTTCAGGAATATGATCTTGATTATGTCCAGGACATTTAAATTCCACCATTCTTCCCTCCAATAAAGTAAACTAGTAATATTTACTTATAAAATTTATAATTACCATATATTACTATTATTAGCCCTCCTAAAACTAACTTGCGTTTTAGCCAGTCATTGATCTTAGTTCACATAAAAGCACAGGCATCTCGAAAAGCCCTTTGGAAATCCGGTCTGAGCGAAAGTTCAACATGAGTTGCCTTCCTTGCCAGGAGCTCTGCATAATGTCGCTCTTTTTCTGAAGTAAGCGCTAAAATGGCACCTTCTCCAGCGGCATTTCCTACTGAATATATAATTTTCTCATCTACTCTAGGAAACAGTCCTATTGATAGAATGCTCTCTTTCCTGACAAAGCTGCCAAATGCACCTGCCAGCATTACTTTGCTTAAATCTTTTGCCTGAATACCAGCTTCCTTCAAAAGAATTTCAGCTCCAGCCCTGACAGCAGCCTTTGCCATCTGCAATTCACGCACATCCTGCTGGGTTAAAACGATATCAGCCGCATCAGTTGAGCCATAATGAAGGACGAAATCCTGCCCAGATCCATTGGGTCGTAATCGGCACCACAATTCTTCCGGGATTTTCCCTTCCAGTTCCTTTCGAGACAGCATCCGGCCGTTATTATTGATAATTCCTGCCTTTACCAGTTCTGAAACAGCGTCAATTAAACCGGATCCACAAATTCCACATGGTACAACATCTCCGATAACGTGAATAATCACAGTTTTGTCAATACATACTTTTTCTATAGCTCCCTCTACCGCTCTCATCCCTTGATGAATATGAGCCCCTTCAAAAGCGGGCCCTGCAGCTGTAGAGCAGGTATACAGCCTTTCTTCGCAAGCCAGTGCTATCTCTCCGTTGGTACCCAGGTCAATCATCATTGCCGGTTCAGTATTTTTGTCTATGCCCACCGCTAACATAGCCGCCACAGTATCAGAACCAACGTACCCTGCAATGTTTGGCAACACAATAACCTGAGCATGATGATTGATTTCTAATCTCAAAGTATCGGCAGAAACTACTGTCATTGAAGAGAATACGGGAATAAAAGGTGTTTTCCCCAGTGCTGTGGGGGACAAACCTAAAAATAAATGAGCCATGACTGTGTTTCCCACAACAGACGCCTGATAAATGGTCTCAGTATCAATACCATTCTGCGATGCCAACTCGTTGATTATTTCATTTATGACACCTAAAACCTTTTCATGCAAACACTTCAACCCGTTTTCTTGTTCATTACAAAACTGGATGCGGGATATCACATCTGCCCCGTAAGAATTCTGCTTATTAGTACGGGAAGCGGCTCCTATCACTAGGCCTTGGCAAAGATCAAGCAAAAAACCTACAACGGTTGTTGTCCCAATATCAAATGCTACTCCGTAGATTTTGTTACGTGTATCCCCTGCTTCTACTGCTAATAATTCGTTTCCAGCTAGAATAGCGGTAACTTTAAAATCATTTTTCCTTAGGTTGAATGGTAAATGAGACAATATATCGAAACGTAAAGGGTTAATTTCTTTCTCCTTTAATCCATCTAAGAGGCGTTTTTCATCCGACCTGAAATCATGGACATTTGGTTTTTCTAATTCCAGGTATTCTTTTCTTAAATCTGTGTCCAGAGATACCGTTTTCGTTTCTAATGTCAATTTTCGCGATAATCCATTTTCTTGTTTCGAAATAAGTACTTCTAGGTTGCCATAGCCCCGGCACTGACAAGCCAGGGCTATTCTCTTTTCTACATCCGATGAACTTAGGAAGTTTTTCTCCACTTTTGTTAATGGTTCTCTTTCCCCATGTTGAATACGCACCCTGCATTTACCACAAATCCCTCTGCCACCACACGGTGCTTCAATACCTATACCAGCTTTTTGCGAGGCCTCCAAAATAGTATTTTTTTCGCCCAAAATAATCGTCTTCTCTTCAGGATAAAAAGTTATATTTCTGTCAGACATTGCTTTCCTCCATGCTCTTCGGAAACTGCTTAATTTCTTTTAAAGTTTGCCTAATGAGTGTTTCAAAATTTTTGCTGCCAATCCTTTGAATTTCCAGGGGTAGGTTAAGAAAGTCAGCTATTTCGCGAGCTTTCTTGTCAAGGGAGTTATCTTCCATGACATCCAAGTATACAACTCGTTGATAATTCCGAAGCATCATTTCTTTAATCCTAGGCCGCTCTTTCCAATCCAAAGGCTCTACAACCAGCTTGTTAAAATTCCTGCATATGTCGTCTGTCAAAAAATAGGTTCCCGGCACTTTTTTAAGCATTTCCCGGTAGATGTCTTCACCGACATACATCGCATAACATAATTCGCCTGGAACCCTGATTGCCCCATGTTGATTAACTATTTCATCAATTCTGTAAGCACATTTGCCGTAAACAACAATTATTCCACTGTATATGCCTTTAAAGGAAGCGAGCAGTCCATTAATAGCAGCTGACAACTTGTCTGGATAAAGGTGCATAATCGCAGGCAGGTAAATAATGTCCGGCCGCTCATCTTCGTGCAATGCTTCGATAGCTTTTTCTAATGGAATTTTCAAAGTTCCGCAGGCGACAATTACGTTAGACATTTTTCACCCCAAAATTCACTTAAATACATGGTACAAAGGATGATCATGGCTGGCAGGCCTTACGCCATGCTGCATACAGCTATATGCAACCAAAGCATCAACTGCCGCCATGGACGGCACTATTTCCGTTTGTTTGATTCCATACATAATAAAGTCGGCACCCAAAAGCTGCAGGCTGGTCGCCATACTGGTTTTAGTGGAAGCTACTTCAATCTTGTTATACATAGAAGCTTTCTTCCACCCGGTAATCACCGTATGGGTTGGTGAACAGCCGGCAGGATATCCATATTTGTCTTTGAGCATATATATTGCTTTAGCTGCCGGTCCCGGCTCCACTATGTCCAGTACGGCCATGTCAAGCATCAGTTTTTCAAAACCATAGGACTTAGCCCGTTCAATCAGTGCTTCTGCAATATCTACTCTGCCCTGAGCTGTTGGCTTCTTTGAATTGTTCAACATAACTACGGTAGCTTTTAAACCATGCTTTTTTACTTCTTTCAGTTCCTCATCTTTACTCTCAACATTTACGGAATCAAACACTGCCCTGTCCTGTAAACCAAGCTTGGCAGCCATTTCCACCCCGGCAATTCTCACCTTGGCAACCGTCCCATCAATGATGAACGGCAGAACTGTGTTACGTCCGATGAATTCAACATAGGCTCGCATAGCATTTTCGCTGGCTCCGACAATATCTATCATCAGAGGGAGTTTAACTTTTTTGCACATATCATCAATTTTGTTAATCCAGCCAAGGGCTCCTTCTTGATCAAAAGTTCCCTTTTCTTCATCTTTAACAAGCTTGTCACCCTGATAAAAGATGCTTGCCATTAATACTGTCGGATGCTGTCCAGGTTGGCCGCCGATTGTAACATTTCCAATTTGATAAATTTTCTGTTCAGCTTTGAATTTGAACAAATCGTCCCCCCCTTTACTCGTACCGCCCAAATTTTTCTGCAGCTCTAACCATGGCCTCTACATTTTCCGGCGGTACATCAGCGGTAATTTCACAACCCGGTGACAGCATGTACTGTCCGCCTTCCTTGGCGGCAGTGATGATCTCTCCGCATTTTTCCTCTACTTCCTCTGCGGAAGCCTGGGGCAAAAAGACAATATGGTCTAGGTTTCCGGCAAAACCAAGCTTTCCGGCATATTTCTTTTTAAATTTGAGCATGTCTGTGTGGTGTCCTAAACTGACCATCTGCAGTTTTTCCATGTCAGCCAGAACATCCCCGTTTAGATCAAGATGAGTATCTACTTTCCCGCACATGTGCAAAATGTTATATTCGTAGGTGAGCGCCTGCCTTAAATATGGGATGTAAAATTCGGTCATCGTTGCTGGCGCGAACATCTGCAGGTCGTGTTCACATATCACTAGGAAAGATGCCCCCGCTTCCTTTAATGCTTGAGCATAAGCGTTCACTACTTCTGTGCTTTTCTGGATCAGGGCATGCATAAATTCTTTTTTTCGGACACTCTTGATGAAATTCTCATAGGGAAATAGCTGCATTGAGAAGGTAAACGGCCCGGTTACATACGCACCTACCGGAACGTCTGTACTTTCCGCCAGGATCCTCGTCCCCTCTACAGTCACTTTTGAACCAGGAGCTTTAGCAAAATCCGGCATCTTAAAATTTTTAATATCTTCTTCTGTTAAAATAGGATTCTTCGTGATCCACGGGTATTTGTCAGGGGGATAAAAAAGTGTTCCGCCGCACGCTTCAACTACCGGCCAACTTGGTTCCACCTGGATCGCCACCGAATCATACTTGTACCGATTTAATGCCTTTAGGTGCGCCTCAGCTGCTCTCCTCGCATCCTTGTACATTACATCAAAAGTTAAACCCTGACTAACTCCTGCATGATCTCCAACCTGGGCAAGTACAGGTACCCGATCAGGTATCTTTCCGTCTAAAGTAGCAAAAACTCTCTCTCTCGAATTCATGTCTTAGTCACCTCACAGTTTATTTAGTAGATCTTTCCAGTCGTCTTCTTTCCCTTCTTGGATGTGATAACTGGAAGGAGTGGTCCCAACCTTTTGACTGAACACCTTGCTGAAATAATCGGGATCCTGAAATCCGGTTTCACGGGCAATGGTCTTGATGGGAAGATTTGTATTCTCCAAAAGGACTTTAGCCCGTTCAATCCGAGATTGGATTACATATTCTTTAAATGTCATGCTCTCTTCTTTACTGAACAAAGTACTGAAATAGCTCATACTAAATCCCACATGGTCGGCTACTTCTTTCAATGTCAGCTGTTTTCTAAGGTTTTGCCGAACATATGACTTGGCTGAGTTAATGACGCGTTTAGTTGAGTCTAAAGGGTTCCATGAATTAATGTCTTCAGAAGTATTTTCTTCATCTTTCTCAGATATCAAATTTTGAGGATCTACCATTTTCCAAAAAGCATTGACAATTTCTCGCCGGTGTACCGGTTTCAGGAGATAATCTTTAGCTTGCAGATTTAAGGCCATGCGCAGCATAGGATAATCACCATAGGCTGATATGAATGTGAACTTTACCTCTGGATAATGCAACTTGATCTGTCCCGCTACATCCAATCCGTTTTTCCCTGGCATCCGTACATCTAAAAACGCCACTGAAATATCCTGCCGGCTCAATATTTCCATTGTTTCATTACCATCTTGCGCCTGGAAAACCTGAATATGGTAATTCTTGTCGCATCTTGCGTTACTGGTAATAGTTTCAATAATTACAGCCCGCTCCAATGATTCATCATCCGCAACCAATAATCGGATTGTCTCTGCCATAGTAGACCCTCCCTTACAGAAAACTAGACATTCCAGCATATAGGACTATTTAATCCAATTTATTCAGATTGATGGGGAAAGTCCCATATTTATTTAAAGCATCAATAAACGCACGGACATTTTCCACAGGTGACCCTTGGGGAATCGCGCAAGGCTCAATCATACAACCTCCATTACATGGATACAGCCCCTTGATATATTCCTTGACTCGATTTTCAATTATTTCCGGCGTCCCTTCTTTAATCAACTCTGTATGGACTCCCACGGCATAAGCCTTATGAAAAGTATTGGCCAGCTCGCGAAAAGTCTTCAGATCCCTGCTGGGTCCTTGCTGAGGATCAGGGTCAAGATTTGTCATGACAAATGTTCCTGTTGAAACCTGGCGGGCCAAAAACCTTGTCCAATCATCACCAAGATGGCTCAAGCCCCAATAATAGTGAATGAAAGGCAGCGGACTGGCACTTTGAATCATTCTGGCCAGATACGGTGTGTCGAATTCCCAAAGCTGCTCCGGCCTAAAGTTGGGCACGCTGTTCCAAGCTGCAATAGGTGTAATCCCATGAATCCCGGTTTCTTTAAAAGCCTGAGCAAACTTTATGGCTGCCTGGGTACATGCCTCAACCACTCTGTGCATTAAAAGAGGCTTTGTTTTCATCCATTTAACGGCCAGAGGGTATCCCAAGATTTGTACGGCCACCGGGAGAGGCTGCATCGGCGTGGCAATTACTGCATACTCACCTTTTGTCTTTTTCACCAGCTGTTTAAACAGTTCCAGTCTGACCGGCATACGCCCTTCGGTACGTCCGTCCAAAGCTGCCACTTTTTCTTCCAGTTCTTCAACATCACGTTCACAGGTTATTGCTTCTTTAACAATTTGAGGGTTTGAATCTTTGGGTCTCTTTAAAGTACACCCTAGGATTTCAGCCTCGACAACGGTCGTTTCAATCCCTGGAAATACTACGTCATAGTCGAATTCTTCAAAAAATTTCACTATCGCATCCGAATGCTTTTCGGGATCTGCGGCCGCTTCACTGCAGGAGTAACCATACCGATTGACAATCCATTCTGTAAACAAAAAGCCTGTAGGGATCCTGTCGGCATGTTCCTGGCACACCGTCAGAACAATCCTCTCAATAGGCAGCAGTCTTTCACCTCTGTCCCTTTTGGCAATGATGTTTTTTACCATTTCCATTTGCTCTTTACTTGACATTTTTATTATTCACCTCCGAGCAATCTTCTGGCTTCCTGTACAGCTCCTTCTGCGTCCTCGGCAAATCCGTCGCCACCGATCCGTTTCACATATTGAGGAAATACAGCTACTCCTCCCAACAGCACCTTCACTTTGTCCCGTAGAGATTCTTTGACCAGAAGGTCTATTGTGTCTTCAATCCCTTTTAGGGTGGTGGACATGTAAGAACCAATGCCTAAAATCTCCGGTTGTTCCTTTTTTACCGCTTCAATAAACACATCAGCTGAAACATCTACTCCCAAGTCGATTACCTCAAAACCATCTGCCCTTAATAGCGCAGCAACAACGTTCTTACCGATGTCATGGACATCTCCTTCAACACTACCAATTACAACTTTTCCGATAGATTTAGGGGAAGCATCACCTGTCATATAAGGAATGAGTGACTGTACACCGGCATTCATTGCCTCACCAGCCATCATCAGCTCTGGCAGAAAATATTCTCCTGTTCCGAATTTCCGGCCTGCTTCTCTAGCCCCCGGTGACATCCCGTTGATCATTTCTGTTGGAGTTAATCCTGCTTCAATCCCTTGACTCACCAACTCTTTGGTTAGATCATCATTACCGTTCAAAACTGCTTCAGTCAATTGCTCTAAAATTTTTTTGCTCATTACAACTACTCCTTTCTTTTTTAACTTTAATTAGGTCCTTTTGAAGTGGCCACCTTCAAAAACTTTTCACCTCGTCCCCAAGGAGTGTTTTGCTCCAGGAAATTAGGTCTTGAGATAATAAATTCTAATTTATCAGGCCCAGTCCCTCTGGATTAATTTCTGTTGATCTGGAAAAACATTTTGAATTTTCCGTATACTAAAAATCTAGGCTTTTTTAAATCACAAATAGAAGAAGTAGTGTAGCGACAAGAAAATAGAGAAAAATGATTTGCGTTCCAAGATACAAAGATATGGCATAGGAAGGCCTGTGAAAAGATGAGAGGCAATAATGAATTGTATTACTAATTACTTGTAAACAGCGGCATAATTAATGTGGCCTTAGTCCCTTCGATATCCGGGGGTCCCTGCAATTGTAATCCGTATGCGTCGCCAAACAGTCGTCTCATTCTTTGATGAATATTTTCCAGGCTGGAGCCTGGGCAATGGCACCAGTGGTCACCATCAGTCACACGCTGTGTATCAATACCTGCTCCATCATCTATTACATAAACTAACAAACGATTTCCCGGGATATCCTCATCAACCTTTATCAATAAGCGGTGTTTTCCTGGGACCGATTCGAACCCATGTTTAAACGCATTGTCTACCAGTGGTTGTAAAGTAAAAGGAAGAATTTTTACGCTTAGATGTTCTTCTTCTACTAGAATTTTCACGCTAATCCGGTTTCCGAACCTTAACCGTTGGATACTAAGGTAAGAATTAATGTGATCCAATTCCGTTTTTAAAAAGACCATTTCGATATTTCCCTCAATACCATAGCGGGCCACATCTGCTAAAGCAAAAACAGCTCCCTCAGTCTCAACCGCTCCTTCAGCAAACGCCAATCGGGCAATTACATTTAGTGCGTTAAAGAGAAAGTGTGGGTTCATTTTGGCCTGGAGTTCCCTTAGTTCCGCCTGTTTTAGCATCAACTGGTACTCAGTAATTTCTTTTTCCAGATTGACTGTTTTTTGAATTTCTTGAAGCAGACGGTCTTGATAGGACACCAATTCTTGTTGATAACGGGAAAGACTTTCTGAGACTGTAAGATAATTAGCCAAGGTGGATATTAATGTTGCAACGGCTGTAAACTGATCGCCGGAAATTTTGGGAATAGTGTTCAGATGTTTGAAATAATCCCCACATGGTCCATTTGTCCCTTCAGTCAAAGATTCCGCTTCCATAAGCTGAACCGGGCTGGTAATCAAACATCCTAAAAGAACATTATCTCGGGCATATAGAGGAGCCGAAATAAGTGTGAGGCCACACTTTCCCTGATAAACCTTTGAACGGTCATTATGATAACTGTTTTTTAAACCTGTTTCAAAGCAGTACAAACATTGAAAAAAGTGCTTTCTGTCTGAAAAGTGGCTCTGGCACCAATTTGGAAAGGACCCTAATGGGGGAGATATGGGAACCGCTCTGTTATCAACAAAGACAATGTTAATCCCTATGACATTAAAAAACATTTTGCTGATCTCCAGCATTGTCTCCCGAGAAATAATCTCAGCTAAGTGATATGTCCTGTCAATAATGGTACTTATTTTATTTAAAGCTTTATCATTGCTTTGCACCACTACCATCCCCTCATCAATCATATCTATATAATTATATAGAACCTATCAATCAAAATCTGTTAAGTATTTAACAAATTATCAGTTATTCCAAGCTAACACGATAAGGCGCCTTCTTTATGCTATAACAACCTTCACCGCTTATTCACACAAACGCTGGAGTCCTTATTCTACTTTCATTATTTGACATATTTAGCTTCAAAGGTAATACGGAATAACACTAAATTTATTACTCACAGGACGCCTTCAATTTTTACAATTAGAATATGTTACGATGTACAAATAATAAAAACACCTGCTGATTTAGCGGGGTCACTGAAAGGCCTACGGTTTTTCGTTGAGAAATTTATTGATTGTTTTGAAAAAGACAATTCAGGACTTGTTTTTAAGCCCCGAACTGTCTTATTTGATCTAATTGATGGTTTATTGTCCTATGTTTTATCCTATTATTTTATGTATTCGTATTTTCACTTTAATTGCATGCCTCTTCAGAATATAAATACGGATTACTTTGTCTTTTTTGGGGTTATTATCACGCACAATTACATTGTTTTTTGCAAGAACTTTTTGCAAAAAGTTGCAAGTAATTTTTCCATAGTATTGCAACATTGTGGAAAATGTAGTTGCAATACTATGGATTTTTAACTTGCAACTTTCATTTTACAACAAATAATTATGTTATTATTTAATGTTGCTGTATTTGCTGTACAAACCCATTCTTGTATGCTTTGTCTTTGGCTAATTCCGTAATGTTTAACGATTATATATTTTAGTAAACATTCTATCACAATACCTCCAAAATGCATTGAGCCAATACGTCTACTGTTAGCCTTCATAAACGTTAAATCTTGTGCTCTTTCATTACATGCTTTATTAAACTCCTCAATTGGCGTCATTTAAAGTATAACCTCCTATTACGTAATTGTCAAATCCTAAGCACTTAAAATAAACAAAAAAGCCCAACCCAAAGGTTGGACGTGGGAATTTTCAATTTTTAGTTTTGTAGCAGTTAGCCGGAAGCTCTTTAGACCAAGGAACAAACTTCTCAATCAGTTCCGGAAATTGGTTAAAATTTGTATTCGGCATCTGTTTCAATAAATAGACCAGATATTCATAAACTTTTAGGTCATTGGCCAATGCAGTTTGTATGATACTGTAAACCATCGAGCTATCGTGTGCACCCCGATCAGTTTTCATGGTGACCCAATTTTTGCGGCCAATTGTAAACGGACGTATATTTCGCTCCACCAAATTATTTGTCAACTCTAAGCGACCATCTAAAAGGATATTCTCAAAGTATGGCCACTGGTTCAGCGCATAATTTACGGCCTCATAAGCTTGGGATTTGGGTACAATGAGGGGCTTGGTCTCTTTAAGCCACGACAAAAAGGCATCCATCACCGGTTTTAACAGGGTGAGGCGCTTGTTATGACGCTCCTCGGGGGTAGCATCCTTGTATTTCTTTTCGATATGGAACAAGTAGTCGCAATATTCCTGTCCCTTGAAGCAAACGGTTTTCTTTTGCTCCTCCGGACTTAATGCTTTAATAGCATCCGTAAATTTACGCTTTATATGGGCAAGACATCCAACAACCGTGATTCCCGGCCCCAAACGATGGTAAACCTCGTAGCCATCGGAGTGCAAGAAACCAGAGTAGTCCTTTAGAAATTCCTTGGCCGATTCCGTAGCCCGGCTTTCATGGAATTCATAATAGATAATTGGCTCATCATGGGCCCCGCTGCAGTAAACCCAGATATAGCATTTTTTCTTGGAGTCCCTGCCATCCTGCTGCACAACACGGGTCCAAGTTTCATCGGCGTGCAAGATGTCTTTGCTCAGAAGGACACTTCTCATATGGGTATAGATCCTTGAAAAGTATTCCTCCGAACATTGGAGTACCCAATTGCTCATGTTCTGCCTAGAGATCCTGACGCTGTCCATCCGGTCAAACTCCCGCTCAATCCGGGAAAGTGGCATTGCATTGGTATATTTGCTATTGATGATGCCAGCGATCAACTCCGGGGTAGCAAAACTTCCGGGAATCGGCAAGTTGGGCATGTCAGCACGAACAAAAGGGATCTTATCACCTTCGCCTTGATTTTTTTCACACGTACGGCAGGTATAGACATGACGGCGGTGTTCCTCAACTTCGAAATGGGCCGGTACAAGTTTCAGTGTCTTAGTAATTTCAACCTTCATATCGTGTAGGGGACTGTCACACACTGGACAAACCTGCTGTTCTGCCGGAAGCTCATGTTCAATGACGGTGACCTTCAAATCTTTGAAGTCTTGTTCACGCTTACCCTTTTGTTTGGGTTTTCTAGGGGTCTTCGCCGTTGCTTCTTCAAAAGTTGGTTCTGACGCTCCTTTTTGAGCAGTGACTTCAACTTCGTTGAATAAGCAGAGTTGTTCCATTCCCTCGGGATAGGATACAGAATCACCGCTGGAACCATACTTCTTATGGTTATTCAAACGAATCATCTCAATGAGGCGATTCATGTTTTGAGTCAGTTCGGCAATGGCCTTATCCTGCTTTTCGCAGTGGGCAGCCAGGTCTGCTTGTGACATTTCTCTGTAATTCAGTTGTGGTTTTTGAGGTAACTTTATCACGTTATTCATATCCTTATTATATAAGAACCTAACGTAAAATTACAGGATAATAGCGGTAAAAAGCCCTGAAACAGGGGAAAATACGGCAATTTCATTAAATTATTTTAGCAAAACCGGTTAAAGAATTATCCGCTGCTTAACAGGCTTATGTGCGGATGGCTGATCCATTGATAAACCATCTAAAAGCCACCTAAACTGCCGTTCAGAGACCTCAAGGACCTGTTTGTTTTCGTAAAACTTCCATCGGAAAACGCCACGACTCAATTTGCGATAATATAACCACCAGCCGTTATTCGACCAATGAAGGATCTTACATTTATCACAGGCCCGGTTACAGAACACGTAAAGGCAGTTTTCAAAAGGGTCCATCTGTAACTGCGTCTGGACCAATGTAGCAAGACCTTCGATACTCTTTCGCATGTCGCAGGGCTTGCAAGAAAGGAATATTCTAAGGCCAGCAGTATTTAGGCTCATATGGAATAAATAGCAGCAATAGCTTCGCGCAGAGTCTCTGCTTGAAAGCCTGAATACAGCTCGATGGAAACTGCCCCGATCTTAACAATGACCGGAACTTCCTTTATCGATGTTTGCTTCAACTCGATAAAGGTTTTTTGCTGGGGATCAGCATTGGCTTCGCGGTTGCACTTGGTCACCCAGTATCGGAGTGTAGTGATGTTTAGATTGTTTTCTAAGCACCATGCGGCTGCAGCTTGGCCGGAAGCAAGATAATCTTTTACTTGCTGGCGCCTAATCATGGACTGCTCTTTAAGAGTCATAGATAATTCCTCCTCAAATAGTCTTGAGGTTATTATCTCAGTTCCTAAAGGCGTTTGCTATGTGTAGATTTTTTGACAATTACGATGTACTCATCGGGATCAAAAATTATTCATTATATTGAGTTTTAATCAATTCTACTAACTCCCTCTTTAATCTAACGTTTTCTCTTGATTACTTGTTTTTTCTTAGATTTTCACATTACTCAAAACATGCCATATGGATATCATGCTCATTTATGCATATACCTGGAAGGGCAAGGGCGACCTCAATAAGCTGAATGTTTTTTCGCTTTTTTCCGGCCGTTGGTATCCACTTGCTCTCCGGTGGCGACCCTCCCATGTCTCACAGGGTCTGTGCCCTAAATTCCTTCGTTCTGCCTATCCATGAGGTGGATGTTAGTCATGCTCCTATTACTGGATCTATGCCCTTATGGAATTTATTCAACCTAACTAATCCCGGCTCGTTTTGTCAATGTGCTACCTTTAAAAATACGTGGCTTTCTCCTCTTGCTTAGGGTTATGCTGCTTCCTGTAGTAATGGTCTTTTGATGTCATTCATCATTTTTTGTGGATCGTAGACTACCCCTTTGGTTAATAGTGCAAAAAATACTCGGATTAACTTGCTGCTCAATAGGACTAAGGATTGCTTCTTCTTGAGCGGATTCTGACTCCTGGTTGTATAGTATTGGTGCAGTTCTCGAAACTCCTGATTCTTAGCCACTAACGGCATGATTGCCTGGAATAGCAATGATCTTAGGCGGCGCCGCCCTCGTTTGCTGATACTGGTTTTGCCTTTGTGCTTCCCAGAGCTGTTTTCTTTTAAGCTTAGTCCCGCTAGTTTTTGTATCTGTCTCGGATGCCCGAAACGGCTTATGTCGCCTACTTCAGCGATGAATCCGGCTGCAGTTATCAAGCCTACACCTTTGATCTTTAACATTTCCTCCAAGCCTGGTATATGCTTTGTAAGCTGCTCCACCAGGCTCATTGTCCTGTCATATTGCTGCATATACATTTCGTAGTTCTCCAGCAGGATCATTAGGTCATTTTCTGCAGCTCTGATACCTTCCCGTACCCCTACAGAAGTCTTAGCAGCCTCCAGCAGCCCCATAGCTCGTTTCCTACCTACTGCTCTAAGTTTATCTTGCTTCCAGCGGCCAATGATGCCATCCACACCTTTTTCTAATATCTTCACGGGAGTGGGGAAATCTCTTAGTACAGCCATTGCAGCCTTGCCTTCCCAGTCTCCAAAGACTTGGTTAAATTCTGGAAAGTATATGCTCAGCCACCGTTTTACTCGGTTACGAATTGTATTTAACTGCTTTACTATTTGACAGCGTGTCTCCATGGCCGTCCTCAGTTCGCTATAGATGCCTTCGGGAATATATGGCTCCATGTACCGGCCATCTATGACCAGCATCGCTATCGTCTTTGGATCCTTGCGGTCATTCTTGGTTGGATTGTTGTCATCCAGTTCCTTGCTCCTCTTGACATGAAACGGATTCACCAGCACTATCTTCATGCTGTGATCCTTAAGTTGCTGAGCAATATTAAACCAGTAATGACCGGTCGGCTCCATACCTACCATTATTTTGCTTTTATTGCTTTTTTCTCCGATAGCCCTGACCCAGGTTGCGAACTGTCTAAAGCCTTCTGCATCATTGTTGAACTTGAGCAATTTCCCAATTTCCACCCTTCGGTGGTCAAAGGCCCTGGCATAGTGGATCTCACTGGCTATGTCCACGCCAACTATGATGGTCTCATCTGTGATTTGCAAAATCTTTTCATTCTGGGTATACTTCATCTTGGGTACCTCCTCTGTTATTTAAGGGTCGCTTCGCGAAAGCTGACACCTCGTATGCTAACAGGAGGTACTCTTTTTTTCAAAGGTCATTTTTGTTTATTACAGGAATGCTCCTTATTTGATGTCTGTGCTATATCTTCATATCGATCACGATATCTGAAATAAAATCTATCCGGTATCAAAGGACTCGCTGATCGATTTTCAAAAATCATATCTTGTAAACATCTAATATCATTTAGCAATTTTTCATCTGGATACAACGCTTTCGCTCTTAGTCTTTCAATAATACTATCAAGTTTATTTTTCATATCATTCAAATTTTGAATTGCTTTTTTATTGTCACGGTGAATTTTATAAACAAGAACGCCTCCAGGTAAAATTGGTGAAATAACAGACATAATAAATCCATTGAGCGTGATGCCATTAAATAATGCTATTAATAGCAAAACAATAAAAATGGTCGCTGTGCTAAGAATTAGAAAATAAGAGTATTTTTCTCTTAATTTTTGATTCCACCAGCAATTAGTGCTTTGGCAAATAATTCTGCCATATTTTAGATCTGCCATATCCATTCCAGGATACCAATTTACTAACAAGTCAAAGTTTTTATACTTTGAAAGATACTTCTTACTATTTTCTTGTATAGTTTCTAACATAGTTCCATGGCTATTTTTTATATAATTAAAGGGGATTTGTAGTACGTCACAATCAAAATCTTCTTGAATAATTGCAGCATTGAGTCTAAGATTTTCAATCCTTTTCGTCAAGAACAACTCATCAAATAGTACACAGAGAATCGACAAAACTGTTATGTAGACTGCATATTCTTTGCTTATGATATTACCAATTATTGCAAAGACTATAACAGCCATTCCACTTATAGCAAACTGAATGTGCATCATTTTCTTGGCATCAGAATATAGTTGTCTCTGAGCAGCCAGTCTCTTTAAATTTAATTCACTATTCTGCCTTTCATTAATGCTCATAAAATACCCCCTTACTCATATTTAGGAAAAGAATCCCCAAATATTTCACGCCATTTATTGATGGAACCTTTCATATCTTTGTCTTTTTCTAATTGCCTGGCATCTATGGCTTTATAATAGTCAGAATAAGCTTTATTCTTAATTTTGGTTTTTTCATCATAAGTAAGTTTATTGATATTGCCTTGAATATTTTTGGGATCGTTTACATCATACATAATATTATTGTGAATATAAGCAATAACATCCGGCAATTCAATATCTACATATTGATTGGCAGTTGTCGTTTTAGCTTCATAATAATTTAGTATCATTGTTTCCAACAAATATGATGACATTGTCGGCATAGTAGGTCTTCTATTCCAATACTTCATAACTCTAATCACTTGCAATACATTACCATCATGAGTTTGGTTAATTCTTGATGTTCTTTCTTTATCTATCCTGGGATCGGTTTTCTTCCAATGTCCATTCCCATCCGGTATGAGATAATAACTAACACCATAAATATTTGTTGTTGTCATAAAGCACGGCACGATATCAAAATTCCAGGTATACGATGATAACTGCAATGTAGCTGCTTCCTGATTTCTTTTAATATCTGCATTACTATATTGAGGTACATTGGAACATGCAGATACAAATTTGTTAATAACTTTTTTTGAATTTAACTTATTTGTGTAGTCATGGCACAAATTTAATAAGTCTTTGGCATCATCACCTACATTTATCTCAATCTTATCCGTATATTCGGTATATGTTGATCCCTGACCTGTTAAACCAATCATTAAGTCAATATCATCAAGCTCTCTAATTTTTGTCTTTCTTGCGAAAGAACCAAAATGTATATTGATGTCAGAGTATAATTTAGGAAAGGTATTGTCTTTTTCATCAAATTTGGAAATTTGACCTAATAGCCAATCTCTACTGCTTCTTGCAGTTTTACTTATATCCGAATCCAAGTTAACAATATCTTTTAAAAATTCATTAAATGCCTGAATCACTGTTGTTGCCATATTTTATCAAACCTCCTTATCCCCCAATACAAACATTTAGTCACCTGCTTCATCAATTTCTTTTACTCCACCGCCAAATGACCAATAATTATTTTCAATGAAATCGATAAACTTATGTAGGAAATCATCCTCTGAACAACTTTGAGGAACTAAGACACAACCGTTTATTTCAATCTCCTTAGAGACTCTATACTCATTGTCATTCTCAAAATCCATAATTTCAAATATCCGTTCTGCTGCTTTACGATATTTTTCTACTCTTTGATAATCTTCTTGGATAGGGTTTGAAATACGGGACAAATCCATATTGTCACTTAAATCAGCCAACTTTACTTTACAGGCTGTTTTATTCTCAATAACCCTACCAATGAAATCATCATAGTTTTCATTCTCGCGCTTTGTCAGAGAATTTAATGCACTCAAAACTTCTTCCGAAAAACCTTCTTTTCTCAAATATTCAATAGTAATATCTGAATCCTCAATAACATCATGTAACACTGCACAAATTCTTTCAGTTTCATCCCTTCGCATAAACATGACCCGTAGCGGGTGTAGTATATATGGCTGCCCAGCCTTGTCCATCTGTCCTTCATGAGCTTTAGCTGCAATACGAATAGCTTTATCAAGCATTTAGTACACCCCGTTTCATGTTTTTGTTATAGATAAAACAGCAAACTATATCTATAATTTTTTAAACTCCATATACTCCTTTAAAATCTGTTCAGGCTTTTCAAACTGCATTCTTCCAGGCTGAGCATCAAACATATTCTGAATATCTACAAACGCACCCATAGCATTCAACGCAAGTGTAAGTTCTTCAACAGCTTTTTCTTTATCCTGAGTATTAATCGATTCTATGGCACTTTTTATAAGATACCTTACATCATCTGCCCATATGGTATATCTTGAAAAGGTAGCAACACTGTTCCCATCGCGCTGGTCAAAGGCTGCTCTCTCCAACCGGGAAAAAATGTATTCCTCGGTATTACCATTGTAGTGTTTTAATTCACAGAAAGCTTGTTGCTTACCGAGAGAAGAATAGAATTCAAGAACAGCCCGTATATTATCTGTTAATTCCATCTGATATTTCACCTCTCTCATAACAATTTTAAAGCTCTTTTAACGGTTTAATGATCTGTTCAATTAATGCTTCATCGTCTGTAATACTAATAAGTGGCAAACTGAAAACATACGCTTCATCAATATATTTGCATTCCTCGGATTGGAAATGATTAACTTTTCCATCCAATTCATAATTATTGTCTTCATTTGCATCAGTCCAAGAAAACCAGATATTCCATAAATCCCAATGATCCCTTTTTTCTATATCGGAGTATACTATTTTTCCGGCAGTAATAATTGGTTGTTCCACTTCATCTCCCCAAAATGTGATTGTAATGCATTTATTAACCAGTTTATCTTTATTGTTTTGATAAACACGAAAAATTGCTTCAACAATCCATCTGTCAGCCTCCTGCAAGCTTGCGCTTACATCCTTTGTTATTCTATTGCCGTATAGGTTCCCCCATTCAGGAGCCAATTGGTTGTCAATCTTGAATATTAGTCGCTGACATTCTTTAAATACTTGTTGAATATATTGAAAAGCTAATGTTATTTGATGACCCTTTTGAATAACACTCACAACTGATTCCCCCTATAAAAAATATTTTTTCTATTGTAACGTCTAAGGTGTTCAATTGGTCAAAATAAGTTTTCTTCTCAGCAGAACTATTTCCATCATTATAGAAAATCGGATATGGCAATGAAAACGCCGAATTCAATGACTTATCCGGTAGAGATATCCCTGAAAAATCCCTCAACCCGAGCTTTTCCATATATTTCATCAAGTCGTCTACGATAATCTTTTCAAATGATGAATAGTACGGATACATTTTCTCAAGTGTTTTGTACAATTGATGCCATCTCAGATGAAATACATTTTCTTTTATTTCATTATATCTGCTTTGTATTATTTTGGTAGTTGCCGTTATGTCTGAGTAAGCTTCGGCTTCTGTCAAATAAATAATGTATCCCTTTCTGCCTTTAAAGCTTGATACAGATGATTCCACAAAATTCTCTATATCATTATTTATTGCTTCAAAATAACGAACTAATTGATCATTTTCCTCTGTTCCGCTTTTCCCCGATTTGAATTTAGCTTCAACGACAAGAAGCAAGTCATCAAAACCATGTACATGGTCACTAAATATAAGGATTAAATCCGGCTCTCCATAATTCTGATTCCAAGTCCAGAATACATATTCTACTTCCCGGTAACATCTCAGCTCAATTCCTTCCGAATTTAATTTCTCCCAAAGAGTTGTTCTTTTCTCGTTATATAAAAACGCAGATTCAATAAAAGGAATCAATATCATGTCTGGCCTTAGATATTTTAGAGTGCCAAAGACTGTTGAAGTGAGGATATCCTCCGTATACTCATAACCTAACGATTTGCCTTCAAGTACGGCTTGTATCAAATAATCACCCCCAATGGATAACTTCTCAGATATACAGAAAAAACTCAAAATAGGTTTGATTATTTAAAAATCTTAAAAATATCAAATATACTAAATGTAGTTTTACGGTAGACCTTGTTATACAAGGCTTTTTTAGGATTTGTAATCCAACCCCATCCTCTTGGAGCTTTCACCCCTAAGCTGTGGCGAATATATCTTTTTACGCTCGTTCTTGCTGCAATACTCTTTCTAATGCTTGGTTTTCTCATACCGAACTTCACAATTATCACACTCCTTTATTTTTCAATCACAAACCCACTCCAGCTATCGGCATACTGCAAAAGTAACGTAAGTGGTTCTTCATGAGTAGCACAGGAACGGTTATCCTCAACATATTGTCCATCGTGATAGACAATTGCCTGCACTTCTTCCTCTGTAAGGCTGATGTGTTGGAGAGCCAAATATAAACTCCTAACCGGAACACTTAAATATGTAAGTTCAGAATTAAAACGGTATGGATAATCTGGTTTGTATCCGTACCTTTTCTGTTTTTCGGACGGTTCATTTATTAGATACTGCGGATTTCCGGGCATACCCACTTTGCCTAAATCATGTAACAACGCTACTATAACACAGCTCTCATCACTTATTTCCGGTGCAATAGCAGCTTTGATCTTTAACATAGTTTCAGCAACATTTACCGAGTGCTCTAAAAGACCACCCTCTTTGCAGAGATGGTATTTCGTGCTTGCAGGTGCTGTTAGCCAAGCGGTTTCTTTCTCCATGAAGTTTATTACCCTATCAAATTGTTCTTTTCGCTCTATAACAATGGATTTTAAATCTTTATATCTTTCCGATACACTTTTTTTCATAACAAACGGTCCTCACAATGTAATTTCGAGTGTATTATTTTTTAACAATAACCTCTGTACGCCGGTCGATTTTATATTCAAATTCTACCTTTAATTCACTGTCAGCCGGTACATTAACAGAGAATTCAATAAGCCCCGATGATTTCTTTGAATACTCATGTGTTGCCGAAACCATTTCCCATATACCCCATGCATAATGTTCAAAATGTACTTCCGCAGCTTCTTCTTTATGGTTCTTAATAATGCACTCATATTTGTAATGTTCAAATCCATTTATTTTCTTCCTATCAATTTCTGTAAAATCGAAGGTAATGTCAAACGCATTGCCGATGGCGAGCTTAATATCTTCATCCTTTGGGGTGTGCCCTATACTATCCTCACCAATGAACTCAAGAGAATTGTCTGCTTCATCAGTTTTATACAGCTTGATTTTCCCTTTTGGCATGGCGCAACCCAAGCCACACTCTTTCTTATTTGTAAGTTCAATAATTACATTTGCCTTTTCTTCACTCATGTTGAGCTTGTAATATTTTTTATAGGGTATATTTAGACCATTTAAAATATTGATTTGTTTGATCTGATTATCTTTCAGGTTTGTTTGATTTACTAATGTATACATGTGATAATCAAAGAAAGTTTTTTCCTCAGCTTGAGGCGCAGTAGAGGACTCACAAATATACATACGTTCTTCCACATCATAGCCATCATCATCTTGAATTCTATTGACATCTCCGGCAATAAGCTTTACTTTGACATTTTCAAATGTTGCACCACTTTGATTTTCAATTTCTGCCCATCCTGCAATGTTCAAAGTTTTTTCCAAAATCTCTACAACATAGTTTGCATTCCAATTGAAACCCTTGCTAAGATAGGAAACTTTAACATATTCAGATGTCGACTTCCCAATCTTCCATACAAGAGCAGGCTTTACTATAAGTCCTGATGGTAGGGAAGGAAGAACAATTTCTGCCTGAGCATCGATATATATTTCCTTTGTATCATTATCCTCTAATACACATCTTCCAGCACCCTCAACCGATAAAAGCCGACAGCTCTTCTTTTCACCGGTTTTCCTGTCCTTTAAATAAACTTCCTTATCAATATACTTTTTGAGGAGCTTATCCCTATTAACTAAATCATAATCATAATTGAATTCCAAGATATTCAAACCTTCCACCAGGAGAGAATCCATTTCAATCTGCTGTGCTACATCAGCAAAAACAAGCTCAGTCTCAGCCCCTGTAAGGCTTACATCACGTGTTTCCTTGACAGCACCAAAGCCTCCATTGTAAATGGTCAATGAAATGTCTTTTGTATCAGATGCACTAGATATTTTTTTCATGATCCAACACCTCCCTCTATAACAAATTGTACCAGACAATATGTACAATAAAACGGACAGTCGTTATAAATTTGTAAAACAACTTATCCGTTTATTCTGCATATACCATCTGCATCAATATTCCCTTATCATCCATCATTGGCTTTTCCGGAATAGTTTTAAGCCCTTTTTCAAGAATTATTTTCCCCATCACTGCTAAACATAAGGCATCTATAACATCGTCAGTTTTCTTTCTGAATGGAACATCGGCTAAAAAATTCTCTACAACTTGATCTGCTTCAGGATAATATTTTCTCAGTATTCTAAGACGTTTTTGCTGACCTTCGGCAGACGTTTTATGTTCAAGGATTGGCTGATTATTATTAAGCTTTGAAAAACAAAATTCCGGGTGGCTTTCAAGAAGCCTGTTTTTCCATTGAGGTTTATTCTGCAAGAATTCGTCAACCTGTTTTATTGATTTTGCTATACCGAGGGTTTGTTCAGAAAGGCTTTTCCCTAAAATAGCAACATTTAACTCCCGTGCTGTTTTCTTATCCATCGCATATACAGCCTGTCTGCAAGGAACTTCAAAAATACTCGAACTTTTCTTACCAAGCTCCTTTTTCACAATCAGATCCGGACGTAGCTGGCTTTTGTTTTCAACAAGGCCTATTGGTATGTCAATTATGTAAATATCAGCATCTGAGTATCGACTGCATATATCATTTATATTTTTAAATTTTTCAACCTCAAATGTATTTTGGGTTATACAAACTGCAACCCACTTACCCTGACAGCCATCAATTCCAACACAACTATAACAATTATTTTTTATAGTTAACATCAACTCTTATTTCCCTTCAACCCATTTAATCATAAAATTCCAATCCCTTACTTGTCCGCTATCATGTAGTATTTCAAGATATACTCCATCACCTTTTCCTACTTGCCATATAGCTTGAGCAGAATTACCATTATCTGAAATACCAGCATTCTTAATGTATTTAAAAAACTCATCTTTGCCAGCTCCGATGGTCTCGGCTACATATGCAACCAAATATATGTCAATTACACTTGCACCAAAATCAGACGGCCTCTTTGATAAAATGTGTTCCCGGATAATATCCTTCCAGGCATATTGCGGGGAAGTCATTATCCTGTTTTTTATCTCCTCAATCCGGTATGCTTTATAACTTCTTTTCTCCCACTGTTTTAGCTGTGCAAAATCTCCGTTGACTTGTATAAGCTTTTGAAGCATATTCTCTAAATTACATACCGTTGGTATTACTTTGGCATGAATACTCCTACCCCTTAAATTATCCGGTAATATGTATCTATTAGGTCTTATCGAACTTTTAAAGACATCCATCTTCCACTCCTCCCTCTTATTTGTATTGTTCTAAAATCTCCTGAATAGAGTTTTTATATTTTTCAATAACACTCTCCGGAGATAATATCTTCACTTTATTTCCAAACTGTGCTAACCATGCAAAAAAGGTTGAACTAATTGCAACATTTATCCTAACTGAAAAGCTACTGTCATCAACTTTGCCTAAAGCAACATCCTTTCCAAAACGGTCTATAACTGTATTAACAAGTGAATTGTCAAACTGTAATCTTACCGTCTCTTCTTCCCCTCCGAACATATTGAATACTTTTTTGGAATATTCAGCAATGTTAAATTGCTCATTGTCCGGCAGTATCGTTCTGGGCTGATCTATGATTTCAATATTCGTCATCCTGTCAACCCGATAATGGGTAAAATCATTATATTTTTCCGAAAAAGTAATGAGATAATAGTTTTCATCATCCCAGGATAAAGCATAAGGACTTACAAAATAAAGTTCTCCATTCTTTCGATATTTCTTTTCTTTTTTGATATCGTAGTCATAATACTTGAAAGATACCTGCTTATTTTCTGCAATTGCGACATGAAGCCTGTCCACATTATAATAAATGTTTTCATTTATAGCCTTAACTCTGTTTGCCACATAAACTTGGCGATGGAGCAACGCAGCTTGATGTGAGCTTGACAGGCTCTCGATCTTTTTTATAAGTTCATTACTCTTTTTATATGTAATAAATTTCGAACATTGGACAGCATCAACCAAAAGCTTCAGTTCCGGTAATTCAAAGACACGGCTTGCTGCAAAATAATCAGTAGTTTTGCTTTTTCGAGTAGCAATATCAATTCCGTAATAACGCAAAGCTTCTATATCGTCATAAATTGATTTCCGCTCAGCATTAATCCCGTAGCGCTCAAGTTCAGCTATCATATCATTGATTGTCATTGTATTTTCTTCGTCCGTTTTTTCAAGAAGCATTTTCATTAAGTATAAAATTTTCAACTTCTGATTAGAACTTTTTGCCATAACTGCACCTCTATAATTGCAACATTATTCCAAATAATTACACCTCTAATGATACCATAATATCATAAGAGGTGTCCAATAAAACGGATTGTGTTTTTATATTCCTGCTGCAATCTCTTTTAAACGTCCATATATATTTTCCCATCTTGTATTAAGGTTCAATGTTTTCACATATATCTTTTTACCCTGAATACTGTAAACAAAGTCAAGCTCAGTGTCTACAACAGGATAAATCAGCATCCCTGCTTTCTCTCCAATAAAAGTGCTGTTATTTATGTACGTGTAGATCTGGTACAGGTTTCCTGATATAAGCTTTTTAGTTTCTCCTACATTTCGAATTTGCAGTGCATTCGTATAATACTTTGCATCAATTATCAATTGTCTTTTCTCATTTTGCAGTACGATATCCGTTCTCATTACCGGCAAAAAGCTTTCACCAATGTGTTCAAAGTCAGCATCCTTTTCCCATTGAAAGATCGGAGAATAGACTAAAATTGATGATAACTCCTTTTTATAAAAATTTAGTATAAACTTCTCATATAGAGCAGCCATTCTATTATCTCTAATGAAATCCTTAAAGATAGTTTCACCCTTTTGAGATGCAACAAGCACTTCATCATATATAAGCTCGCAAATATCTATAATCAATTTATAAAAGCGGTTATTCCGATGATATCGGATGCGCGAAAAATGTGATTTCTGAAGCCTTATAACCTCTATTTCCTGAAAATATGTCTATGGTAATCTAATAGTAGGCCACCGTAGTCATTGAAAAACCGGCCACAATAGATTAACCTACTTGAGAGGAAATTCAACAGGTAGGGGCTGGGAGAGATGATCACAATGAACATCAAGCAACAAATTTTAATGATGCATATTCATGAAGGGAAATCGCGCCGGGAAATTGCGAAAATAACAGGGATCAATCGGGACACCGTAGGAAAGTACATTGGACAATATGAGGAAGGGAGACAGCAATTATTGTCGAGCGGGTCGGCAGATATCCAGGCACTAGTCGACACCCTCACTTCTGCCCCCAAGTATACTGTGGGCATTCGACCCAAAAGAAAAATGACTGACGAGGTTGTGAACAGGATCCAGTTCTATCTTGACGAGAATGAAACTAAGCGAAATCAGGGGCGGCACAAGCAGCAAAAAAAAGCCATTGATATCTTTGAAGCACTGGAAGCCGAGGGTACTCAACTAAGTTACAGTACCGTTCTTCGAACCATTAGAAGCTTGGAACGGAAACCAAAGGAAGCGTTTATTAAGGCTCTGTATGAACTTGGAGACATTTGCGAATTTGATTGGGGTGAGGTTAAACTAAAAATTAATGGAAAATTTCAAGTTTTTCAGATGGCCGTATTCACAACGGCTTACGGGAACTATCGCTTTGCTTATCTGTTCACCAAACAAACAACAGAGTGTTTTCAGGAAGCACACGCCCTGTTTTTCCAGCATATCGGCCAAGTGTATCGTACCATGGTGTACGATAACATGAAAGTCGCGGTGAAAAGGTTTATTGGAACGGAGAAGGAGCCGACGCAAGGATTGCTTCAATTGTCGCTCTACTATGGTTTTCAGTATCGGTTTTGCAATATTCGCAAGGGCAACGAAAAAGGTCATGTGGAGCGAAGCGTCGAGGTCGTTCGCCGAAAAGCCTTCGCTTTTCGGGACGAATTTGAATCCCTGGAGGAGGCAAATCAATATTTGCAGGATGTGTGCACTAAGCGTAATCGTAAGTCCCATGATGAGTACAACGGCCAGACGGCGGAGGAACGATTGGAAGAAGAGCGCCCCGCATTGCTGCCCACCCTTCCACCATTTGATGCAGCTCGCGTGATTTATGGACGGGTGAACAAATATTCCACCATCATCGTTGATCAGAATCGTTACTCAGTACCGGATCATTTGGTAGGTGAATCGATCATGATTAAAGCATATGCGACCCGGGTGCGATGCTTCCATCAGGAATCCTTGGTAGCGGAGCATGTGCGATTAACCGGCAACCACGAGTGGCGGCTTGATCTGAATCATTATTTGGATACGCTAAGGAAAAAACCTGGTGCATTTGCCGGTAGTGCGGCATGGCAGCAGGCTCCTAAAAGGATAAAAGAAATATACGAAACATATTATACCAAACAAGACAAGGAATTTATACAGCTATTGCAATATATTCGAGACGATGTCCCATTTGCGGAAGTCGAGCAAGCTATTCGGGAGCTGGAGAAAATTCATCCGGCTCAAGTGACTACGGATAAAATTAAAGTGCTTTGTGCTAGGAATCGTGACGCGATGCCTGTTGTTCAACCAAATCTCTCGAAAACGGGAAAAGAGATTGTAGAGCGGTCAGCACAGCAGCTTCGCATGTACGATGACATGTTTGATACCCATACACCAAAAGCAAAGGAGGACGTTGCATGAGTAACGCGCCGCGCAAGGCGTTTAAGGAAGCGATATTGGAATATAGCAAAGAACTGAGACTCCCTATGATTCGTAAGCATTTGGATGAGCAAGTTCGGGAGTCAACGCAGCAGGATGCCAGTTATGAAGCATTTCTGGCGCAGTTACTGGAGAAGGAATGTGATGCTCGTCGGGAAGCCTCGCGGCATAATCGCATTCGTCTGGCTGAATTTACACATAAAAAGTACCTTGAAGATTTGGTCATCGCGGATTTGCCAGATGATGCCCAAAAGAAGTTAAAGCAGCTGAAAACATTAGAGTTTATTCAGGAGGGGCGCAACATTATTCTGGCGGGGAACCCGGGAACAGGCAAGACGCATGTGAGTATTGGGCTAGGCTTAAAGGCCTGCCTGGAGGGATATAAAGTATGGTTTACAACTGTTCCCCTCCTCATTAACCGGATTAAAGAATGCCGAGCAGAGCAAACTCTTCGAGCCTTCCAGAACCGCTTTGAAAAATATGATTTGGTTATTGCCGATGAAATGGGTTATATATCTTTTGATAAGGAAGGATCTGAATTATTGTTTACCCATTTGTCGCTGAGGGCTGGTCGCAAATCGACAATCATCACAACCAACTTATCCTTCGAACGATGGGGTGAAATTTTTCAGGATCCCGTGATGACGGCGGCCATGATTGACCGGTTGACGCATCAGTCATACATCGTCAACATGAATGGAAACTCGTACCGCATGAAAGAAACGAAGGAGTGGTTACAACAACAGCAACTGGCATGAAGAAAAAAACAATAACCCTGTATAAAGGTTTATCATGTTTTTGATAAACATTTATACAGGATGTAACAAGCGATAGCGCGTTAGCATTCATCGTGAAACAATGCTCTTTGAAAACTAAATATGCTTATGAAACGACTAAATTTTTTTTTCTTAGTGGCCGAAAATTAAATGACTATA
The DNA here is from genome assembly GCF_002224645.1 of Dehalobacterium formicoaceticum. NCBI lineage: Bacteria > Bacillati > Bacillota > Clostridia > Eubacteriales > Peptococcaceae > Dehalobacterium > Dehalobacterium formicoaceticum. Next base: position 670,764 of record NZ_CP022121.1, read on the forward strand.
TGGCCTAATTTTAAGTTGACAAATACATTCATAACTTCTATAGAGCCATCCTTGAGTCTTGCTTTCCAGTTGTGCAGCTTCTGATGTAATCTTGCCAAGTAGTTTTATGCCACTATTTCCAAAGCACAAATAAAAGTAATCCCCAATTCTAATACCATTCTCAAACTCGTTTCCTTGACCTCTTCCCGTATCTCTATGTACTGTGATTATCCCTTGGTCTAAATACTTTTCTCTCTCTTCTTCTGTAAAGCTGCCATCGTTTCCATGAGATATCTTCCAAATATTTATTTTGTCATCCTGTGAGACAATCATATCATTAACCAATTCATCCTCCGCTATATCCTTACTTCTACCATAGACAGATAGTTTCAAATCCATAGCTCTATAGTTCCTGAATACACATTTTTCATCTCTGAACTTTTTTAACTGCCTTGAGTTTTGTATGTAGTACCCTAATTCTCTGGGCTTAACTAATGATACCCCTTCTATCTGAAAAAGTGGTACTGTATCGTTAACAGCACTATTCATAATAGGAAACGTATACGGCTTCAAGCAGTGCAGCATTACAGAAGCCGCTGCACTTTGCATCCCTTTTATACCCTTCTTAATAGCTTCCTCTACCTTTGCAAACATTGCTTCATCGTCAGCCATGTCTTTCAGCTCTACACAAAGAGAAATGAACCTTTGGGCACTTTCTTTATCTGCTTTTGAGGCAAATGTGTGAAAGCCAGTACCAAACATTCCAATAGACCACCCTAAATTTTTACCTTCTTCTGCAATATTCTCATAGCTATGCTGAACAGCTTTTTCCTTAACTTTTTCCAAAATAGCAGAAAGCCTGTCCTTTTCGACCGTATCCAGGTGGCTATCTTTAATTTTTTGCCGTTTCACATCAACACCACTTCTCCAAGTGCCAACTACCATGAAGTAGAGAAGATCGAGGTCATTTATATCAAGCTGCTCCCGTGTAATCGTTGATAGTGATTCAACAGTTTCTCTTACAAGCTCATATGATCCGTCATGCATGTCTGGATCTACATCAGGTATCGTTTTGAGTTCCTCAATCATCTTGTTATCTTTAAATTCTATATATAATTTCAAAGCAGCTTTTAATGTATGTGTTCCGTTATAAATATCACCGTCTATTGGAATATTGTGCTTCGGTTTGGCTCCAAGCTTTTTATCTGTTGTGGTATAAGTGAGCTGCTCTATAAGTCTTGCGCATCTATCAGAAGTATATAACTTGTCCAAATCACCATAGAATTTTTCGATTCTCAGACAATTTGAAGTTCTTGCATTGCTTGTGGTCGTATCAAGCTTTTTGAAACTCTTAAGCCAGTTATAAAACAACTCCTTATCCATTTTGCATCCCCCCTAATTTGCTGAGTCCATCTGACAGTTTCCTTACGTATCTAAGCAACCTCATAGCGTCTTGATTTTTTATAATTACTCGTTGACCTGCCCTGTATGATATATCTCCTGAGTTTTGTATATATCTTTCATCGATCAAACCATTATTGTGTTCAATAATGTGCCTTTGCTGAAATAACATATTTATATCTTCAATTTCATCATGAGAAAGCCATAAATCATAGCCCTTCCCGGTAGCTTCTTTAAATAAGTTGCTTCCTTTTTCAATTATTTGAAAGTCGTTAACTCGAACCTTTTTAGTCGGCATAATTTGCTTATAAATTTCTTCTGCATACTTTTGGAAAGCTGAAACAATATCTCCCAGTGTTCCTTCTATCATTGAGCGACACATCGATTCAGCCTTATCTTTGCCATAGCTTTTTTCGAAGGTATTATATATATCTTCAATAGACTCAATCATCTTTTGAACTGTATCTAAAGATTCATTAAAAACACGCTCAACGGCATTATGTCCGCAGCAGGGACAAAAATAAGCACTTCCGAACACGCTGTATCGAGTCTGGCACTTTTCACAAGTTATTTCCAATTCCCATTCTGGTCTTTGTCCTATGGGATTATTCACAAATGATATCTTTTTGCCGGGTTTATAAGTAATTTGAACATATTTATTTCCACGCATACTGCGTGCCATTTTCCCAAACATCTTATCCAATTCATTGCTGATGTAAGACTGAGCGTAACTGGCAGCTATCTCCTGAATAGCCTCAATCTGCTCATGAGTGTACCACTGATCAGACGTTGCGGTATGTCCACACATAGGACAAAATACTTGTTCGTCAGATGCTTTTTCTTTCCAGTCTTCCATATGTATTTTAAAAAGATATTCACACTTTTCATTTGGGCATTGCCTATCATAATAACCCTTTTCATCTGATGTAAATTCAACAGGTATTTCAGTTAATGACATCTTCTCCACCTCTTCCCCGACACATGGCTTTATATAATCAGTTTTATACCTCATTCATTGCTAAAATTATTCTTTCTAATTGTTGAATTGAGTTTATAAAACTTAAGTATATTCTTGTAACATCCAATATTTCCAATTTATATTCTACTTCGCGCTCACTTGGTAACTTTTTGTAAATACGAATTAAATCATATACTGTTTCTCTACCCGTCTGTCTATCAATTCTATAAAATATTTTTGAATCCTGAGTAATAATTTTGCCATTTGAAAAATGAGTTTCCTCTGAACGAATATCATGAACAATAGCATACCATTCCAGGGATCTATCAACAAAATCAAATATCTTTTTATCTGCGTATATGCTGGAAGAATCCTTATTCTTTATCGTTTTTTGTAATAAGCTATGAAATTTAGCTTGTATTTCTCCCCTATCCCTATATAGCTCTTTAAAAATCATTGCAACATATTCCATACAAGAGTATATTTTTTCAAAAATATCTGCTATTTCCCCTACAAGAATTATGTCATCCGATTCAGATATTGAGGGTAGTTTATTTATTAAATCTGTGTGCATAGCATTTATAATATCAAGCTTATACGTTATACTTTTGGCTTTTCTTATTAAATCTTGATAACATCTTCTTATTTTAGGATTAGGGAGTTGTTCAATAGTTAATCCACCTATCTGCATATCATTCTAACTCCTCTATTAATTCATTAAGCGAATCGTTGACTGAATTTAATAGAATTTTAGAATCCATTATCCAGTTAGGTGAATAATTTTCCTCTCGTTTCCAAAGTTTATTGTACGCCTTTAAAGAAGCTGTATGACCAGATAATTTATTTCTTGAATTATAGAGAAGTTTCAATGAATTAATCAAATTATCACCGGTAGTAATACCCAGCTCTTTAAACAATACATCAAGCTGACCTATACTCCCTAAGGCTTGTCCTTGAGCATCTTTGAGTTTTTCTTCTTGAACGAATTTCTGCACCATTTTTTTGTTGATGCTTTCACATGTAATTTTGCAAAACTGAATTACATACTCTTTATATTCGTCAACAGTATTCACAACGGGGGTCACAAAAGCGCTATATATTGAGTTATCTGCTTCTGATAATGGATTGAAGATTATAGCACCATACTTATCATTAAATTTCTCATTTAGTTTTCCAATAAGAGTAAAAAGCCACTTCTCCGGGAGAATTTTATCAACAAATACAGATTCCATCTGCTGTTTCCAAAAGTTCTCCTCAATCGCTCCTTTAGGAGGTATATTCTCTGTACTCCAGTGCTTTTGCTCATCAAATGGTATTCTTCCTAAGTCACCAAGCCATACAACCACTTTATCTTCTTCATTAATTGTAAATGGTAAATTCCATTCATCCAAATATTTAATATATCCATCACTGATTACATAGTTTGCGGTATCTGTCTTATACTTATTTAATACACTCTTATTGAAAAAAATTGGGGTTAAAAAATGCGGAGCTTCAGGATTAGCGCCGAAGTAGTTTGCCAATTTGCTTTCATCACACGTATATTTCATTAGATTTCCGGTCTCTATGTCAATTCCATAAATGAATTCACTGTACTCTTTATCGCCAACAAGGTATTGTAAGCTTTTATGATGACACTCTTTATATGGTTTTATTATTGACTTTCCAATAATTGATGCCAATACATTATAATCGCTATAGTCGTATGAATTAATAGAATAAAGAAAGAAACTTGTATTATTTGAAAATGTTTTCTGGGCACCGCTTATCTTTTTATCAATAAGAGCAAACCTTCTATGGTCAAATGTAATAACACAAATTTTGTTGTATGCACATAAAAAATCCTTAAGATATTTTGTTAGAACTTCAATTTTATTGTCAGAAATTTTGATAATAATTTCATCAGTATTAGGATCTATATAGTTATCACCAATCTTGACTATATTGTTATACCAAATCAATTTTGGGTTAATTTCAACTTGAACAGCATACTTTCTGTTAAACGAACGAAATGCAACTAAATATTCAAAGTCTCCACTTTCATTTCCCGGAACAAAGAATATCTCATCTTCAAATTTTCCATTTCCAATATTTCTTGATACATGTTCAAAATAAGAATGTCCAAAGGAATCTGGTGAAAATCCCCATTCAAAATCGTTAAGGTACTCCTTTATAAACTCGTCATCATCATTGACCAGAGCGCAAAAAGCAAAAATGTCATGTTTAAATCCATTGCTTGTAGACTTTACATTCTCATACAAAGTAATCCACTCATTAGAATTCAAGTTTTCATAATTGGTAATGTAATCTTCAAATTTTAAGTAATCCATGACCTTACCTCGTTTCATAAAAGTTTAAACCATTTGTCTATTAAGAATCTAGTCTAAATCAAACACCTTCTTAGAAAGATCTTCTGCACTAGCATAAAATAGTATTGATATTTTTCCCCATATATCTGGTTGCATTGTCATTGTATCAGGCTGGTTTGAAATAGGAATATATACAGTTTTAGCGCCTTGTTCAATAATAAAACTAAGCTTTTCGTAAAGGTTTGTCGTTTTTATCAAATTTCCGTTTACGGTCATACTACCTAAAACTACAGTCTTTGCTTTTATTGGACGATCAATAAAATTAGAAATCATACTCAAGTAAAAGGCCGACCCAATCTCTTGATTTCCGCCAGAGCCATTTTCATCAATTATTTGGGTTATGTAGGTATGTTCAAATAGTTTATTGGTTACCCCCATGTTATTTGCATTAGCCTTGATATAGTTATAGACATTCTTGATGGTCTCTTTTGCCTCAACTGAAGGCTTTCCAGTAATTTGGTAATTCCCATTACCATTGGTATAATTTGTTTCAATTTTGATCGGAAACATCCTGTCATCTTTGGTGATTACAGTAAATACCTCGCCTACATCTAGCGGTGATACCATACTCCCGATTCCACTTACCATTTCTTTAAGATATACATTCTTTGTCATTTGCGTTTCTTTTTCCATATATCTAAAGGTAGTTCCAAAAAACTCAAGACCACCTCTTCGCTTTAACTGTTCCTTTACTCTCATTCTACCTTCCATTGCAAATTCTAAGTACTCCTTTACTTCTTCAGCAGAAGCATTCAGGTCTGGATGGAGCAGTTTTAACAAACCCGAAACAGTCTTTCTAATGGCCTTTGTATCACGAGAACTTAAACTCTTATCTAGTACGAAGTGTTTATCTAATAGATCCGAGTAAGACTTTTTTCTTAAATCATGCAATATTTTTGAAAAGAAATCCGAAATCATTCCGAGATCTTTTGAATAATAATCTGTTTTCATTTTTGGCATTTCCCAACCTGGTAGATAATAATGAAATCTATCTATTAAAGCGGGCGTTTGTAACTCTTCTGCCAAAGTGGAGAAAAGGTTTCCTCCTTGCTCCCAAATCTGCAGAGGATTGTCGATATTTCCCACAAATACCATAGAAGCTTTTCCTTCAATTCGCATTTTATCTCTGGCAAAATTTCCAGATTCCATATAAGTTTGAAGCATTGCTGGTCCTTGTGGATCTCCAAATCTTACATTAGCAACTTCATCAAAGGCGACAACGTCCCATATTCCAACTAATCCTACTTCCTTTTTCCCAAGATTATAGAATAAAACAGCAACGGAAGCTTTTCCGCCAGCGACAAGTAAACTGAATGGGGATAGTTCATTATAAGTATAAGATTTTCCAGTCTCCCTTGGTCCAAGCTCTATTAAATTGTAATTAGTTTCACAGTGAGGTATCAGCCTTAATAGCATTAGAAGTTTCTGTCTGAAATCAAATTTTTCAGGATTAAGCCCTATGCTATTTATTAGCAAATCTAACCACTCATCCCTAGTAAATTCTCTTCTACACGAGATATATTCCTCAATCTCATCAGTTGAAATCTGCATAGGGCTAAATTTGCCGACCATAACAGGATACTTGGAACTGTCTTCATTTCTTTCTAGTCTGACTAACCCCCACATACCGCCTTCTAGCAAGCCTTTGTATTTTCTAACCCATTCATCATCCACCAAAATATCTTTGAGTCCTGCAGTATTCAAGGTTCCAATATACATGTCTTTATTCAAATCAACATCGACAAGCAATTTGTCAATAATTACTATGCTTCCATCCGTTTTTATTGAGTCTTTTATCTTATTTTTGTCTTCCGGTAAAATGTAGTGTTTGTTGAGAACAGCTTTAACCTTTTCAATAATTTCATCATTCGTTAGTCCTTTATCCGAATACTGGGATATAAGATATTCCAGCACGTATACCGGTAATTTAATGCTGCTTTTCAGACTATTTACGATTCCCTTTGTTACCACTTTATATTGAAATACTTGTTGTACTTTTTCATTCAAGCTCATTTTACATCCTCCAATTAAAAAATATCCAAATCTTTATCAATTACTGTGATTCCGGATTTCTTAATTGCATATTTCTCAACAAGCTCACCTTTATTTATAACAATTAAGAATTCATCACCTTTACTATAATTTCTGATGGGGAATCTAATAATAGAGTCATTATCTTCAACTACGCACATAAAAATCTTATTCTCACCAGCATATACGAAACATTCCGCATCTTTTGCTCCGCAGGTTTCAATTTTCAGTTCATTGAAAGCTTCAACATTTACAATAAATTTTGCTTGTTGTATTTGATCAATACTTTTTGCTCTGAATAAAAGCGCTGTAATGATGGTTTCTTGTAACGAAATACCACCGTGAGTATACTTTGTAGTTTGTCTAAGTGAGTTAACACTATTAATAAAACAGATCTTCTTATTAGCCATTTCAATAAAGTCTGCAACTTTAATTCCATCTAGATAGTACATTGAGTCTGCTTTTTCCGATGAATTTAGAATTAAATATCTGCTTTTCTTTTTCTCACTATCGATATCCCCATCTTGGAGCTGTATTTTATTTCTAATGTCAATAAACCCATGATCAGACAATAGCATTACATCAAATTTTCGATCAATAGAATATTGAATTACTGTTTTTAACTCTTGAATAGAATCAGTAACTTTCCTTGAACTGTTATAATTATGGAGTGCATTATCAATATCATTATAGAAATAAATAACACTTCCGTTATAATTCTCCATTTTCTTGAACTCATCAAACGTTATAACTGGTTGCTTTAGTATTTCTGCCAGCTTTTTTATTCTCCAATTTATAACCTGTACAACTACTTTAGCCTGCATAACAAGCTCAAATATGTTTTTCTTGTTTAGTCTAAGTTTTTCATCAGTGATAAAATATCCATTCATTCCAATTTCAGTCTCTGTTGGTAATATAGAATAAACGTCATAGTCAACTACATCTTCACATATAATATCGTTTTTCAAGGGCTTGGCCATTTCATATCTCAATCCATCGGCAAAAATGAAAACTGTGTTTCTTTCAAACTCAAAATTATTCAAAATTCTATCTTGTCTTACAGCATTATCATCATCTGATATAATCAAATTAAATCCACTTATATACCTGCTGTTTATATTTGAGAGCACATTAAAGTACATTTCTGTAATCTTGTTGTAGACATTTGCCCTATCGATTTTCACATAGATATCATGACTATAAGATAACACTTCATACAATGCGGACAGTTCTCGGTATAGGCTGTCGAGCTCGCTTAGAGACTCTTTATATTCCTTTATTATTTCACTTATTGTATTTGTTGAAAATGAGTATGAAACATACTTATTAAGAATCATGTCCATTTTTGAGATTCTTTCAACAAAATCGGTTAGAATCACCATGTCATTTGTCCATAATAATTCTCGATTTATTTTTAAATTGCAGTAATCAGAAATGTTTTCTGCAATATAATTTTCAAACAATTTAGGAATGTAATAAGTTAGCGTTTGAGTATATTTACCAACAAAAAACTTATTCAGTTCGAATAATTCTTGATTAAAAGCGTCTACATTTGCTTTTATAAAATCGAATACTTTGATTAGTTTTTCTTCATTTACAGGTAACAAATAGTCGTTAAATGACGCTCCAAAATCTTTATGATTTTTTATAAGAAGAGTAATTAATACCTTTTGGAAAAGATTTCTGTTGTCTGAAAAGTCTAAAATTATAACTCCAAAACTATCTTCAATTATTTTGTTGATTTGTTCTTGTAAATATAAACTTCTAACCCTATTCATACTAATTTCATTTTTAATAAGTGAAACAAATATTTCTTTAGGGGTTTGATATATGCCATTTACACACTTAGCAAGTGATACCTTAAGTATATTAGCTGTAATTTTTTCATAACTCTCCAAATCATGAATGACACTTTCAAAATTATCAACTAATAATTCCATTTGTTTTGGTGTCAATACAATGTTGCCTGTAATTCTGCTCTTCGTTCCGGCAAAAGTTGAAAATATCATTTCAGCATTTATTTCAACATATTGAATTTTATTAGTTGCAACCATGCTGCCTATATCAATATTATACTTACTGTAGATGACAACATATCTTGATGACTGCTTATTTCTTAAACTAACCTGTAGAGCCAGCTTCGAACCGCTCGATAAATTAGTGATATCAATATTTTCATCCAAACGACATAAATACTTCTCAAAAATTCCTGCTTCATCATATATATAGGCAGGGATAATTCCTGCTTTACTTTTTATAATATCTTTTAGAATTTCAACAATTAACTGCATTATTATCCCTGCCTCCACTTAAATCAATTTACCACTTTCCATGCTTCTAATGTTTTAACTGCTTCTGTTAATAATTTTTCTTGCTTTACTAGATCCTTTCTAGCTGAATCTGTTAAGTCACCTTGAAGCTTTTCTTTGATACTTTGCAGACGAGGTCTGAATATATCATTGCTATATCTTCTAATTTCATTTTGCATAACATACTTCTGATTTTCCTCAAATTCTAATAAAAAATGTGTTAAGTGCCATATAACTACACTTTTATTGTTGCCAGAGCCTGAAAGAACTTTTTGTTGTATTAGTGGTTCATCTAAATCTTTGTTTCCGCCACCAGCAAGCGTTATGTTTTTTGATCCGATTTTAATACCACCTCGAATCACATTTATTATTGACTTTCCAAGTATGCTTTCAACTTCCTCAATAATCTTATATCCATTTTCAAATTTTTCCTCAATGTACTGCTTAATAAGCGCTTCAATTTCAGTATCTTCATAAAGTTTTGCAGGGTCATTAACTAAAATATCCTTTACAATTGCTCGAATAAAGTTAAGAGTGACTTTTTTTATGTCATTGTTTTTATTGGGCTTTGGTGGCATATTAGGAAATTCTTCTTCGATGACTTTTATATCCAGTTCATCAAGTTCATATATTTTATAGATAATTTTATCTATTTCAAGATGTAAATTATAAAGTTCATCTTCAAGTTCGTTATATTTGTTAATAAATATTTCATATGCCTCAATTATTGATTTTGCACCGTGTGAAAAACCATAGGCGAGTTCTACTTCGTGATAAAAGTCAGATATGTATGAAAATCCGAGAATGTATTCCTTGATGCTCCTTGCTCTATTAGTTTTTTCGATAACAATTTGTTCATGATCCCTTGATGGTTCAACAAATGGAACTCTTTGCATATCACAAACTTGGAAATGTGGGCTAGGATTCAATTTACACAAGTAATAATTTACAAGCTTTGAGTTAATAAATCCAAGCATGTAACTTGTATTCATTGTCTTGGGAAAAATGCAAGAACCAGTTGTGTCAAAGATGCATCCTGCTGGTAAATATCTCGCACTAAAACGATTTTCGCTTGTAACATCACTATATGTTATACCTTCTCTAAAAAAATACATTTGGTTCTTAATAGTTCTTGTTTCACTTCCATATTTTTCTTTAGCCTCTTTCTTAATTTCATATCCATCGTTTGACCAATTTATGCACATAGTTATATTATTTGCCCATTTTTCACAACCTTCACCTTTAGCATAAGGGTGAAAATCAATTCCCAATCTGTCATTTGGCACTTCCCATTTATTTCTAAGGAATTTATCATTATTTCCTGTTATCATCCCCTGCTTAATTTCCACAATTTTTTCTAACGGTGTAAATTTAACAAAAGAATTATGAATGTTTCGGGTGAAATTAAATATTAAAGGATAGCCCAAAATAGCTTTAAACGATTTTTGTTGAACTTTAATAAAATCATGGAATAAAGCATCAACACCCTCCGTTTTTTGTGATATATCACAACACTCAACTACATTACTAGAGTTTTTGTTTGATTTGACTGCTACTAATACTGCTGCACTGACTGTAGGACCATCAAAAACCCCTACTCCTAATTTTATCAATTTTTTCACAGCAAATTGTGTAAGCATTAATTCTCTAATCTTATCGTGACTATCTAATGTCATAAATGAGTCAGAACCAACAAAGCCTAAATATCCATTTTTAGCTAGTAACTCCTCTGCTCTTGCAATAAAAGCCTCAAATAAATTGCTGTAATATTTTGGATATTCTTTTTTTAAAAACTGCGATGTTTCCGGCTTCATTTTTCTGATTCCTAAATAGGGTGGATTCATTACAATGACATTAAACTTGTTCTTAAAAAACAACCTAGCTTCCTTTATAGATATAAAGGCCTGAGCAGAGATATATTGTCCAATATCTTCAGCTGTATATTGTTTTTCAGTTAATTCCATCTCATTTTGGAACAATGATAGCTGCACTATCTCCTCTTGATCATTTTCCCATCGGTACAGAGAGTTTGCCTTTAAAATATTCATATTGAACAAATTTAAGTTCTTAATTCGAACATCTTGTGCCTTCTTCTTTGCTTTAAGCCACAAATTTAGTGCAGTTATTTGCAGTGGTTCTCTTTGAATATCAACTCCAAAGATATTTTTTTCTAAAATATAGCCAATAACAATGCTGTCAGGCCATTCAGCGTGTTCCTTTTTATACAAATCGTATAACACATCAAAAGCATACACTAAAAAGTTACCTGCCCCACAAGCCGGGTCTAGCAATTTGATTGTTTCAATCTTTTTGTTTTCTTCAAAGTAAGGTTTTAAAGTATTGTCTACAATATACTTAACAACCCAACGTGGTGTATAGAACTCTCCAAACTGTGTTTGCTCCTCTTCCAAGTTATTTAGAATCTCATAATAAATCAAATTAGCATATGAAACATCTTTATCCTCTTTGGCTGATTTCAACTCATCATCTTTAATGTCAACCCAATACTGATAAATCCATCCTAAGAAGTCATCTTCAAAGTATTCGATTTCCTCAATTTTATTAATATTGAAAAGAATTTCTTTTAGTCCATCAAAATCAGGATGAACTAAATTATGTTCGTAATCTTTAAATAGAAGGGGTACTTCCGTTGCCATCTCTTTAGAGAGCAATGACAACATGAATAAGAAGTTATAATATTCCCTATCTTCTTCGAGATTGTCTTTTTCCTCCATTTTAGAAATTTCATCTTGATATTTATTCACCAAATCAGTGAACGCTAAAGGGTGTACATTGTTGAAATCTGGAAGAATGCTATCATAAATATTGTCTTTTAATAATCGACCAATAACACTCCCAATAAGCCCACGCTTCTCCATTGTTTTAAAGCAAATGAGTATATGAAGAAAAGTTCTTGCACTATCTTGGATATACGCAATATATTCTTTTCTATTTCCTTCAATGTTTTTTCCTTTAAACAAGTTTACCAAGTTATTCTTGATCACTGAGTCGTATTCACTCAAAGGTTTATTTGCTGCAATTCTACCGCAATCATCAAAGCCGTATTTTTCCATTTTTCCGGCAATATCCTTGATAATAATTTCTCTCAATTTTGATATTACAGGTTTTAAGGTTGCTCTTGACACAATGCGTTCCTCCTATAACTCTAAAGTTATCTTCTTTCCTGCCTCTATATCTTTCTTAATCTTTTCTCTTATTTCACTGAATACTGCATCGAGTTCTTTTAGCTTTTCAACACTGTCAATGTTGATGATTTTCCCATTTGAATATGATCTAAACTTTTTCGATACACGATTATTAACAACCGGTACTTTGTTAATAACAGGTGTATCAAGTATACCTGAGTGACCGCTAGACGGTGCGTTTTTCGCTATTTCATTTTGATCATTAAATGCATGTACTTTCTCAACAGCTTTTGTTTTTGAAGCTACAAGTTCATTTACCATTCTTCTTAAGTCATCCAGAGTACCAATGCTTTTTATCTTAAGATCATCAAATACCAAATTGTCAAGTTTGGTGAATTTAATTAAAGCTACAACTTGCTTTTGCTGATCCTCTGATATTTTCATCCATTCAGGTAATTGTTGAATATCGGACATTATCGTTGTGTGAAGTCTCTCATATTCACGATACTTTTCTTGGAACGAGACTTTATATTTTTTTATTATATCTTCAAAGCGTTTTAGATCCCCTAATATAAACTTCTCAGACGTTTCCTTGACGCTTTCTAAATTTGATTCATCAGCATTTTTTAACATTGAGTAGACTTTACATACCAGTGAAACTTTGTCTTTATTGTCAGATAAATAAAGGACATTTTTAAATCTGTCTTTCATCATTTCAGCATGAGATGCACTTAGTTTTTTATTAAATGAAACTACAATATCTTCAGTATCTGTTCTTTTTTTAATATCATTTGCTATAGCTGATATAATATCTAGATTATCCTTTACAATCTGCGGAATTACATCTGAATATATATCCACACTTGCATTTAAGACTTTCTCGACAACAATTTTTATTTTCTCGGCAACATCTTTTAGTTTCAAATCAACTGCCATGTTCGGGTCTAATGTCTTGATCGTTCGAATAGCGTTGCGGATCTCTTCATCAGATATGTTTATTTTTGTGAATTTTAATCCATCAAAGCTATCTCTTTTTCTAGGTGCAAATGGCCCATTTTTACTTGTAAGTTCACTATTATCTTCAGGTATCGAAAATACTTTCCCTTGATTTGCAGCTTTTAAGTCACTATTCTTCATGGCTAAGGCAGTCATGATTTTTATGGTATCTAAATCCCAACCATACTTGCCTTTCGAAAATTCATCAATAACATTGAAACCATCTTTTTCAAATCCATTATCCGGAAAAGACTTCATAAATTCATTATAATAACGGTTACCTGTGTTTACTGAGCCATTTGCATCGATTAAATCTAATTCCTTTAAGTATTCGGAAGTCATCTTGAGTGTAGGGCTCAATATTTGTTTTAGAATAAACGTATCTACTTGCTCTCTCAACATCTTTCCGAAAAACATTGTATATTTTTTCTTGAGCATTTTTTCACATTCTAAGGACAATCTCTGAGATGCAGTAGTTGCAAAATCTTTATTATCCTGTCCGTTATATGAAATAAAGGCAAATCTAAAACACTCTTCGAGCATTTTATTAATATCGCCGTCAACTGCTATATCTTTTTTTGTTTCTATTTGTATTCTCAATTTTTGGTCAATACCAAAATCTGCTTCTCTCTTTAATGCTTCCTCCATTTGAAGATAAAATTTTGTAGCTTTATATAATGAGTTTCCATCATACTTTTTATCCGGTACAACAAACAATTTTTCTTTATTATTACTTGAGTCAAATGCTTCTTTTCTTAATTTTTCAATATCCATTTCAAAAGGTATACACGAATAAACATTTGGAAATTCCACACTAACATCTGATGCTTTCAAAACAAATGCAATATCTTTACTATAATCATTGATTTTGCCGAAAACCAGGTTTTTCCCTGCAGTTGGTTTAGCTCCAAAAATCTTATATATTCTCCCATTCAAGAAATCCCTTATCGCTGATTCCGTTATGGAAGATATGTTTTTGATTCTTGTCCAAACGTCTGATTCTTTTTTTGTTATAGGCTTGTATAAGCCACCTTCATTATTAATAAAGTTTTCATTTGCTAAAATCTCAAGTACATCTAACAGTTTGTTTTCATCACTAATTACATCTTCACTGAAAACAAATGGTAATATCATGTTAGCCTTGATACCTTCAGGCTTTACTTGTGATAACAAGACAATTGATTTAAGTGTTTTTAATAAAGGCTTCTTTTTTACAGGGTTATTTTTTGCATCAGTAATAGGCGCTCCCTCTAAACCGCCGATCAAATCACTATATTCTTCTTCAATACTTCTCTTACTTTTTAATTCCTCATAAATCAATTCAATATTAACAAAATACCCAACTTCTTTATCATATACTTCCGGATTCTTAACAATAGACTTGACAGTCTTCATCATATTTCTAGCAGAACCCTTGCTTTCATTTTTCAAAAGTTCTTTCATGTATGCCAACTGAAATGGATAAAATGGATACGAGCCAATCATATTGGGCATCTCAATTTTTCCATCTTGCGTATCAGATAAATATGCATTTGAAAACAAATACTTCATTTTGGCTATATTAATCTTCTTTTCAATTTCTTTAGTTACAAGCTCAGATTTTGCTAGATATCTTCTTTTAACGATCCAGATCATTTCTTCTGGATATAAAATCTGCTCTTGCCCAAAACGATGAATCATACGCTCAGCAGTTGATGTAGTTAAAAGTTTAGTTTTTGCTTCAAGAGAAGTAACAACAAACCAAATATCATTATTTAGAAGTTCAATTAAACCTTCAAATTTTCTTACTTTCTCAGGTGTATCAAGAACATCTAATATCTCATCTATAAAGATTATCATGCGTTTCTTTCCAGAATTATACAAAGTCACTTTCAAAAACTCTGCAACATCTAATGCAGAATATTCTTTATCTTCATCAAACGCAAGTCCTAATTGCCTCGATATTTCCTTTGGTAAACAATCCACTATACTGTCACCCGATTTTGTTATGTGATTTGCTGAGAAGATAAATGTGATATAATCTGATGGCTTTATATTACCAATCAGTTCGGCTATATCACTACTAATAACTTTATCTTGAATGGTTTTGGTCACGTTCAGCGTTGAGGGTTTTCCATGCTCATCGATATAATCAATATATTCTTCCGAGAATAGCGCATGCATTACTTTCAGCATATGGGATTTACCGGCTCCAAAGAAACCTCTAATCCATACTCCAGGTCCTATTTTATCTCTATACTTATCTTGTAATAATTGACACTTCATATGAAGCGTTGGATACTTTGCATCATCAAAAAAATATGCTACAAAATTGCCTAATATATCTTCGACGTTTCTCGTCAATACGTATTCATCAATATCTAATGCTGTTATATGGCGATCAACAGTAGTAACGTCGTTAAATTCTCTTTTTATGTCTCTTTCAAATACTTCAAGTACTTTTTTCATTTTGCTTTCTCCCATCAATAAATAGATTTATAATCAATAACACAACTACTAAAACTGTCCTGGGTTATTTTTATTAGTCTGCCGTTTGTAAATTCAGTTTTGTAGTATCTATACTCATTTGTACTGTACTCTTCCTTTTGTCCTATGGTAATCCAAAACATAGGTATTTCGTTGTCCAATATTATATAGTGCTCATACATATACGCAGAAAGAAAATGAATTGGATCGAAGCCGTTACTATATAGCTCCGAGTCTTCAATTACAAGCAATTTTTTAGGACCGTTTTGTTCAACAAAATTAACAATGTATTTTTCTAATGATTCACATATTAACTTCTGAAATTTAATATTATCCACGCCATACTTGCTTTCTGCTTCTGCTATTCTATCTCCATTTTTCTGCCACTCATTACTAATATAAAAGCTGTTTATATTTATAATTTCATTACTATCAAACTCTTCTTTAATTCTATTCTGTACTACAGCACATAAAGCGGGAGAATCAAAGAACATTAATCTAATTGGCCTTGAAGGAGGCTTTGTTATCACTCTCTTAACCTCTGCAGTTACATCATTTATAATTTCGTGCATAATCAAATAACCCCTTTTCTTTCATCGTAATTGTACTAATATCGCCTAAGCGATTAGTTTCCAGCAAACCTTTAATTTTAGCTCCCGATATCAAATACTCAATATCATACTCATTTAACAAAAATCGCTTATATATCGGAGAGTGATAAACATCCTTGGCATTAATATGATCGTCTTCAAAATATATATAAAGAGTGAAAACAAACCATTCCGAAGTTAAGCTAGGTCTTTTTACTATGAAAGTATCTCGCTTTTCCTCAACCCAACCAAAAGCCTCAAGATTCTTTGAAAGTTGATTCCTTACTTTAATCATACTTGCTTTACTGATCTCGTTTTGTAATTTATTAGGAAGCAAATCCCTGTAGTCATTCGTCACAATCTCAAAAAAACGATCTAAGTCCATTTGTGTAAATATTTTTTGTGATAACTTGTTGAAATTATCACATACATATTCGGTCATAAAAAATCTAGCTAAAGTCTCATATTCCAAATAGAAAATGAGTAAATAATTTTTCTTTTCCTGCTCTGATATAGATGAGCTAAGTACTTTGGACAAAGAAATTACTTTATCCCTGTCAGTGTTTAAGTATCTTGATCTTATTGCTGTAAAGACCCTTTTAGCAGAACTCGCTTTTCTATCACTAAGAAGGTTTCCTGACTTTATAAGTCTATTCAAATCATCAACTGAATAGTTTTCATCTATAAATTTAAACACCTCTAAAGTCTCATCTATCCACGCACTAGAGGTAGTCCATTTAAATTTTTCCATACCTTATCCTCTTTCCAGATATACTATCCCTTTATATTTTATCATGCTCATTGTCCAAAAAACAGGACACTGGACAAACACTCTGTTTTATTCATCTGAAGGTTCATAATACTCAATAAGGTCCCCAACATTACACTCAAATAACTTGCACAGCTTATCTAAGGTGTCGTAGTCAATACGCTGTGTTTTATCGTGATACAAATTGGCAATAGTACTTCGAGCAAGTCCAGTTTTTTCGTAAATATCCTGTATGTTATATCGTTTAGTCCCCATTAGAATTGACAATCTGCTCCTAATCGCCATTTTTACACCTCGCCAATATAAGGATACATTTATACAACTAAAAGAATAACATACTTACCATTCAATGTAAAGTATATATGCTTTATTTAAAACATAATATAAGTCATTATATCGTTAATATAATACTTCCTTTTTCACTTGTAGATATTAGTTCAACTGTATATTTCAAGAGGATGCACCTTTGGGCTGCCCCCAGCTCACGATTGTCACATACTTCTCCCTTTACTCCCAACTCTTTTGGAGTTGTCAATAAAAGTGGAACTTTTTACATTTTTTGCCGTCTAAATAATGTATAATGAATAAAATCAATAAATCAAAACTCACTTAATTGAAAACGTTTGTGAATTATTTTACAAAATGAATTATCAGCGAAAAGGGCAAACCTGCCAAAAGGCAGGGACGCAAAGCTATAGGGTCTAAGGTGCCTTTGCACTATGATAGCCTGGCTGCCGCATTATGCTATGTGCATAACCTGCCCTTTCTTAGCGGCAGGTTTTTTGTTTTTTTGAGTAAAGGGTCAACGACTTTGCTGGTGAAATTTGTAATATTTAGACAGCAATGCTGCTTACTTTTTTGACAAAATGTTGCCGCTATATGGGTAATGCAGCTATTGTTTTTCATTTTAGGTAAGTGAGGTGCTGACAAATGAAAAATGAAATTCTGTTAAAGGTAAAAAAGCTAAAATAGCAGATGCAAAAAGTTATAAAGGCTTTATCTTTGCTGATGTCGGCTTCTCTGACACAAATCAGTATCTCCCACACATACGGGAAAAAGTACAGCCTTCAACAATACTTAAACACAATATATTTCATACAGCCAGGAAAACCGCAATTTGCAGCAAGCAAGTTGCGGTTTTCTTATTGACAAAATATCTGTATTTCCGACTTTTGGTATGTCGAAATAACTCATCTATTTTTATTCAATCTTTCAAAGTGGACAAGCCCTGCTTTTTTAAATTTTTAAGGTATTCGTCCGGGTGCCGCTCTCCTCCTCTGTTTTGGTTTTTCTTTACTAAAAAAATCAAAACGGAGGGTTCATATATGATAAGAATCAATTTGCGGGATTACTACCCGTTCTATAAATCCGACTTTTTCATTGAAGTAACAGATGAAATTGCGGAACTATTTAAACTGTTTAATCGAAAGGAACATGCAGACTTCGAGCGTAGGCGTGTCTACAAAGCATATTATTCTCTTGATGCTGGCGACGGTATTGAAAAGGATATTATCCTGCTGGTTTTATCGCCGGATGAAATCTATGAAAGAAAGCTGAGCAATCAGGAATTATATGCCGCTATCAACAGTCTCCCGGAAAAACAGGCGAAGCGTGTTTATGCCTATTTCTTCTTGGAAATGAGCAAAGCACAAATTGCACGGATTGAAGGAGTTGGAGAAAGCACTATTAGGGACTCGATTAATCGCGGATTAAAGAACATAGAAAAATTTATAAAAAATTTTTTCTAACCTCCTGCGAAATCGCCCTAAAAATCTGCTGATTAATAGAGGGATACATCTACCCCCTCAATTGAACCTTGATAATTGAATAGGTGTTTTATCCGGTACATTCCCCGTATGTCCTTGAGAAGGAAAGCCAGATTGCAGGTACGCCAAGACCACAGTCCCAATATCCACACCATTGAGGAGTGGATAAAGGTAAGGGTGCGAGCGGTCAATACCCATGCAGTAAATAAATGCTGGTTACATTTAAGGCGGCGACACATACGGAGGGATAATGATACTTCCGTCCAGCCACAGCCCTGCTCAAGCAGGATCACGCAATGGGGGCGGCTTGCAGAGAACCTGGGAGAGGTGGAATTCCTATGAGGACGGTTAACCGCCGTCTGCCGGATAAAGCCATAAGTAATAAAACCAAAATAGAAACGCGAGTTAGAGGTGCGCCTATCCATGTGAGTATATATGCGTGTCCAAACTAAGGCGTATCTCCTGCTTCGCGAATCAAAAATAGAAAGTAGCGCGGCATTAAAAACGAGAAGGAGGCTTACTATGGCTAATGAAAAATTATCCCAAGAAAAAGCCTACCGTATCATGCTAAAGGGCTATCCCGATGTGCTTGACATCAAGCAAATGTGTGAAATTCTTGGCATTAGCCTAAAAACAGGATACGGTCTCATACAAGAAAATAAAATTGAATGTCTAAAGGTTGGGCGGGCATATAAGATCCCCAAGCCTTTTTTATTTAGCTATCTTAGAATAGGTACAAGCAGCGACAGCCAATAAAAAATGATATTTGCACATTTTACGAACCTTATTTATTGTGATACACTCATCATGTCAACGGCAGGTGAGTGAATAATTCGAAAGGAGGAACCATATGGAACTCACTCAAATGCTGAAAATGGTCAGATTGACCGAGGATGAATTAATTGGAGGCTTCATAACACCAAAGAAAGGATATTATTACATCGTTCTCAATCGAAAGGATCAGAACGGTAAGCGCAAGCCTCTTTGGATTTCAACAGGGCTTTCTGCAATTGAGGAAAATGAAGCAGAAGCCGAAAGCAAATGCTTATCAACCAGAATCCAATATTCGCTTGACCTGAAAAATGGTGTGACGGATAAGACGTTTGCGCATGAAGTGCCTGAAAAGAGCATTGCTCATGATGATTCCGATGAAAACCATTCCGCAAATCCCTTGTTCGCGGATTTATTAAACGAATGGCTGGCATTCAGACACCCAGATAATATTGTGGTGGGGGAAGATTTTAATTTTGACAGAACGATCAAGCTCAATACCTGGGCCGGATATGCAGACAACATAAAGCAAAACCTGTATCCGACATTCAAGGCTTATGGATGCACTGTCCAGGAAATTACGCCCGATCTGCTCAAGGGACATTACGCTTATCGGCTGAAACACGGCAAGAAGAAGGCTACAGTTGCCAAGGATTACACTGTTATCAACCAGGTATTGAATTATGCCGTCAGCAAAAAGATGATCAGTGTGAATCCAAACAGCGCAATCACCTTACACAAAATCGAGAAATATAATGCGGCTACGCTCAATGCTGAACAGATGCAGTATTATCTCGAATTTATTGTCGGAGATATTATTGAAATTCCTATATTGCTCGGCGGCTTTTATGGGATGCGACGCAGTGAATGTGTTGGCACCAGAGAATCGCAATTTGATTTTCAGCACAAATTCTTTCGAGCTAATCACACTGTAACGACAGCAGTGATCAATAAGCAAAAGATATATATCCCTTCCGATAAGCTCAAAACGGATTTAAGTAACCGCACTTATCCCTTGATTCCTTATGTAGAGGAAAGAATAAAAGCAAAAATAGCTGAGAACAAGGAACTGAGGAAGCTTTGCGGCAGTTCATACAGCAACGAATGGCTTGGATATCTTTGCGTCCATCCTTTGGGGGAAATCATCGACCCGGGTTACATAACCAACAGGCACCGGGAGTTACTCAAGAAAGCTGGATTGCAGCATGTCAGGTTCCATGACCTTCGGCATTCGTGCGTAGGATTGATGATGGCCAATGAAGTGCCTATGGAGCGTATCAGAGATTGGGTTGGTCACAGCGACATCCGAACAACGGTCAATACCTATGGCCATCTGGAATACCAATCTAAGAAAAAAACGGCCAAGATCATTCAGAAATCTTTGCCGCTTAAAATGGCAGGGACTGCTAATCTTTAGGATTAACAGTCCCATGATGGCGGAGAGTCAGGGATTTGAACCCTGGGTACATTTACATGTACACTGGTTTTCGAGACCAGCTCCTTAAGCCGCTCGGACAACTCTCCGAATATAAACTTATTTAGTACCTCGGATAGAACTTGGATAGAACAGCTCAAAAAGCTGTCCTGATTCGAACTCCGAGGGTTTGGAAAACTGCATAAAATCAAGGTTTTCGGCTACATGGCTTCCACAAAGCTCCACACATTTCGAGAGTCGCACCTTCGACCACTCGGACAACCCTCCAATATATCTCCAAACATCAGGTCTCAGAAATCCCTCGGAAAAAGGAGAGAACTGATGGAGAGAACAATGGGTATTCAATTGTCAAATTGACTCATAAAAACGAGTCATATCAACGTTTTCGGAGTTTAGCTTACCACATATCGCTTTCGGTTTCGAGTCAGGCTCGTTATGACCACTTCGATACGCCTCCATATAAAATTATAACATTTTAAACTCTTATCTTCGTTGATTAAAAAACCGCTGTATCAGACTCTTACACGCCTCTTCCTGAATCCCACCGAAGACCTCCAATTGATGATTAAACCTGGAAAAATGAGTAATATTCATTAATGTGCCGGCAGCTCCTGCCTTGCCGTCCCAAGCACCAAAAACTAATGTATCTACTCTTGCCTGTACCAAAGCCCCGGCACACATGGGGCAAGGTTCCAAGGTGACATAGATGGTAGCGCCATTTAATCGCCAACTTTTCAGATATTGGGCTGCTTCTTGTATGGCCAAAATCTCAGCATGGGCAGTAGGATCTTGTCTTTCTTCTTTAAGATTATGAGCCCGGGCAATAATCCTGTCTTGATAAACAATAATAGCCCCGATAGGGACTTCTCCTTTATAATATGCTTTTTCAGCTTCCAACAATGCTTCTTTCATATAAAGAACATTTAACATTTTTCACCATCAATATTTAAAACAAACTGGCGCGCCCGGGAGGACTCGAACCACCGGCACGCGGTTTAGGAAACCGCTGCTCTATCCGCCTGAGCTACGGGCGCATTTTAATTAAAATCGGCTTACGCCAGATGAAGGACGAAAGCCTAAATGAAATGGTGCGCCCGGCGAGATTCGAACTCACGACCTTTTGATTCGTAGTCAAACACTCTATCCAGCTGAGCTACGGGCGCATATATGGCGGAGAGAGCGGGATTCGAACCCGCGATACAGGTTTTGGCCCGTATACTCGCTTAGCAGGCGAGCGCCTTCGGCCAACTCGGCCATCTCTCCGGATCAAGAGGCAAGATTTAAGATGTCAAAAGCAATAATCTTTCACCTGATAATGTACATCTTAATAACTGCCATCTATATCAATTTATAAAAACTACTCGTCTAATCTTACTTTGATTTTTGCCTTCCCAGTCTTCTTGCTTTCAATTCCCTTGCATCTTGTATATGGCGGAGAGGGTGGGATTCGAACCCACGGAACCCTTGCAGGTTCAACGGTTTTCAAGACCGCCTCCTTAAACCGCTCAGACACCCCTCCACGCCGAGAAAACCCGGACAAAGGGCACATTTTATACTATAACATAGTGATTTTTCATTGTCAATTAAAGTAATTCCTAAAACAGCCTGTCTAATCAATAAACCTTATGGCGCGCCCAGCAGGATTCGAACCTGCGACCTCCAGATTCGAAGTCTGTCACTCTATCCAGCTGAGCTATGGGCGCGCATCAATAGCTTAGTTATAATAACACATTACAATCTTCCCGTCAATATCATCTGATCCAGAAAAATTTAAATTTATTTGATCACCGTAAGTCCACCCATATATTTCTGTAAAACTTCAGGAATTAAGACGCTTCCGTCCTCCTGCTGATAATTCTCTAAAACTGCCGCTACTGTTCTTCCCACAGCCACCCCGGATCCATTAAGGGTATGGACAAATTCCGGTTTGCTTTTCACATCCCGACGGAAACGGATATTGGCACGGCGAGCCTGGTAATCCTCAAAATTACTGCATGAAGAGATCTCACGATAACAATTAAAGCTGGGCAGCCATACCTCCAGATCATAAGTCTTAGCCGAAGAGAAACCTAAATCCCCTGTAGATAGGGTTACAACTCGATAAGAAAGTCCTAAGGATTTGAGAATCTCCTCTGCATCATTAGTAAGTTTCTCTAATTCCTCGTATGAGCTTTCCGGCTGAGAGAATTTTACCAATTCTACTTTATTAAATTGATGCTGCCGAATTAAACCCCGAGTATCCCGACCTGCTGCCCCGGCCTCAGCCCGGAAACACGCACTATAGGCACAATGGAAAATGGGTAAATTTGCTCCATCCAATATTTCTTCCCGATATAAATTTGTGACCGGTACTTCAGCGGTAGGAATTAAAAAATATTCTGTTTTTTCAATTTTAAAAGCTTCTTCCTCAAATTTAGGCAATTGACCTGTTCCAATCATACTATCCCGGTTCACCATAAAAGGAGGAAAAACTTCTGTATATTGATGCTTTTCCGTATGTAAATCAAGAAAGAAATTTATCAAGGCTCTTTCTAAA
This sequence comes from Dehalobacterium formicoaceticum, assembly GCF_002224645.1. Classification (NCBI taxonomy): domain Bacteria; kingdom Bacillati; phylum Bacillota; class Clostridia; order Eubacteriales; family Peptococcaceae; genus Dehalobacterium; species Dehalobacterium formicoaceticum. The sequence goes on from NZ_CP022121.1 coordinate 694,286, forward strand.
CGGGCCCCTGCCCCTTTATAAAAGGTAAATCTGGCTCCGGTAACCTTAGAACCCCTTTCAAAATCCAAAATACCCAGTTTCTCACCGATCTCCCAATGAGCTTTCGGTTCAAAATCAAATTTTGGCACATCGCCCCATTTCCTGACTTCCAGATTATCATCTTCCGATAAGCCGACAGGAACCGATTCATGGGGAATATTAGGAATAGTAAGGAGCTCCTTTTGAATTCCTGCTTCTAATTCTCTTAAGCGATCATCCATTCCTTTGATCTCTTCTCCTAATTGACGCATTTCCGCTACTTTTTCTTCGGCAGATGAACCGGATTTTTTAGCCTTGCCTATTTCCTGGGAAACTGCATTTCTTTCTGCCTTCATTTGTTCCACTTTCACTAATAGTTCCCGACGTTCTTCATCCATATTTAGAAATAAATCTAGATTTATTTTCCCGCCTCTGTTTATTAAGGCTTGTTCCACCTTTTCCGGATTACTTCGGACAAATTTTAAATCTAACAAAATAAACTGCCTCCCTTTCCTTGCTCCCTTTTATATACTTTTCCCATATATTGAAATTTTATTGCTTTTATTGTAAAAAACAAGCTTCTGCTCTCCAAGAGCAAAAGCTTAGTTAATTTCTTTATCCCTTAGCATCCTCAATCATTTGCTTAAAATAAAGATACACTCTTAAATCATCTGTTAATTCAGGATGAAAAGATGCGCCTAAGATATTGCCCTGACGTACCATTACAATTTTTTCCTGATACATAGCTAAAATACCTACATTTGGTTGAATAGATCTTATATATGGTGCCCCAATAAATATCCCGGGAAAAGGAGCTTTTCCCAATACATCAATCTTCAAAGGAACCTCAAAGCTCTCTTTTATAAGATGAAAACCATCTTTTTCTACCTTGATTTCTAAAAGTCTGAGATATAAACCATCCTCCTGCTTCATTTCCCGGGCTAGCACCATCATGCCTTGACTAATTCCAAAAATCGGCATCCCCTGATAGACTTTACCTTTGATTGCTTGATGCAGTTGATCTCGATCTTTCCATGCATGCCCCATGATTCTATCATCATCAGCAAGGATGAAACCATCGATATCATTTAAGTCTTGAGCGTTAATAATCAAAACCCCATCTATACCGCATTGAGCCAACATTCTTTGATGGTTTTTAAATTCTTTTTTAGTTGTTAATACCCCCACACGCATAATATTTAAAAAATCGCTCCTTCTAAATAAATCTAAGGAAAATATCAACAACCTATGATATATGAAACTATCTTATTATATTTTACCTGAAAAAACAATACTACACTTCATCATCCTTGGATACAACTTTTGCTACCGCGACCACCTTATCATCGGAATTGAGTTTCATCAGGGTTACACCCTGGGTATTGCGGCCTAAAACAGATGTGTCTGACACATTGATGCGAATCAGCGTTCCTTCTTTCGTGATCATCATTAATTCATCCCCTGGTTTCACGACTTTTATCGCCGTTAAAGGACCTGTTTTCGCCGTTTCTTTAATGGTTAAAGCCCCCTTGCCTCCACGGCTTTGTTTACTATATTCGTTCAAAGGTGTTCTTTTGCCAAAACCATTTTCTGAAATGACCATCAGTTCACCGCCCTCGGTCACTGCATCCATACTGACCACCCAATCGTTTTTACCTAATTGAATCCCTTTAACCCCTCGGGTGGTCCGGCCTTGGCTGCGTACCTCTTCCTCAGAAAAAAGAATCGCTTTGCCATTTCTGGTACCTAAAATAATTTCTTCTGTACCATCCGTTAATTTTACACCGATTAATTCATCATTTTCATCTAAATGTATGGCAATTAAACCATCTTTGCGTGCCGAATCATATTCCTTCAAGACGCTCTTTTTAACAATCCCTTGACGGGTTGCCATAAATAAGAATAAGTCTTCACTATACTCTTTTACAGGAATGACTGTGTTAACTGTCTCTTCGCCGGAAAGATAAAGGAGATTGACCAAGGCTGTACCCTTAGCTGTTCTACCTGCTTCGGGAATTTCATGCACTTTTAAGCGATATACCTTACCTTTATTCGTGAACACCATCAAATAATGATGCGTCGTCGTAATAAATAAATGCTCCACGAAATCTTCTTCTTTAGTGGTCATGGCAGTTATTCCACGGCCGCCTCTCTTTTGATTGCGATAGACATTCGTATTTAAACGTTTAATATAACCGTTATTGGTAATGGTAATTACCATATCTTCTTCAGCAATGAGGTCTTCCTCGTCTAATTCACTATCATCACGAACTATTTGTGTTCGTCTGGGATCAGCATATTTTTCTTTCATCACGAGAATTTCTTCCCGAATAATATGTAATACCATTTTTTCATTTCTTAATACTTCCGTCAAATAAGAAATCGTTTTAATTAACTCCCGATATTCATCATCCAGTTTTTCTCGTTCCAATCCGGTGAGTGCACGCAAACGCATTTCCAAAATAGCCTGTGCTTGTTTTTCACTGAGGCTGAATTTCGTCATCAATTGTTCCCGGGCTACGTCTGTTGTTTTTGATTCTCGAATCGTCTTAATGACTTCTTCAATGTGATCTAAGGCAATTTTTAATCCTTCCAAAATATGAGCCCGTGCTTCAGCTTTTGCCAATTCAAAGCGGGTTCGGCGTACGATTACATCTTTTTGATGTTCCAGGTAATGGATCAGCACTTGTTTTAAATTTAAGATCTTGGGCTGACCATCCACCAAAGCCAAAGTAATAACACCAAAGTTCTCCTGAAGCTGGGTATGTTTGTATAATTGATTTAAAATAACACGTCCATTGACATCTTTACGTAATTCAATGACAATACGCATGCCTGTACGATCCGATTCATCTCTTAAATCCGTAATACCATCAATTCTTTTATCTTTCACCAGATCAGCAATTTTTTCAATCAATCTGGCCTTATTAACCTGGTAAGGAATTTCATTGACAATAATACGCTGCTTACCGTTGGACATTTGTTCTATATCCACTTTAGCCCGCATTTTTATGGAACCACGACCTGTAGTATAAGCGGATTTAATTCCTTCCCGTCCCATAATTAAAGCTCCTGTAGGAAAATCAGGGCCCTTGATCATGGTCATGAGCTGAGATATTTCTATATCCGGATCATCTATCAGTCCTACCACCCCGTCAATGACTTCTCCAATATTATGGGGCGGGATATTCGTTGCCATACCCACCGCAATCCCGGAGGAACCGTTCACCAATAAATTAGGCACACGGGCAGGGAGCACGGCAGGTTCTTCTTCTGAAGCATCATAATTAGGTATAAAATCAACGGTATCTTTTTGAATGTCCGTCATCATTTCTACCGCGTATTTAGATAAACGCACCTCAGTATATCGCATCGCTGCAGCAGAATCACCGTCTACGGAACCAAAATTTCCGTGGCCGTCAATTAAAAGATAACGAATGGAAAAATCCTGAGCCAGCCTGACCACAGCATCATAAACAGAAGAATCACCGTGGGGATGATATTTACCCAACACATCCCCTACAATACGTGCTGATTTTTTATGAGGCTTATCTGGGGTAACGCCTCGCTCATACATAGAATAAAGGATCCTGCGATGCACCGGCTTTAAGCCATCCCGTACATCGGGCAAAGCACGACCTACAATAACACTCATTGCATAATCGATATATGATTTCTCCATTTCATCTTCTATGGCCAAGGGAACGATTTTCCCGTGGGTAAAAGTTGAGTCCATGATTACACCTCGATCTCATTCGCATATAATTACAAAAATTATCTGATAATCTAATTTCATATTTGTTTTGTTTTATCAATCTTGATTTATCCTGCCGACTTAAATATCAAGATTGCGTACATCTTTGGCATGACTTTGAATAAACTCCCGCCGAGGCTCAACTTTATCACCCATCAAAATCGTAAATATTTCATCTGCTGCGATAGCATCATCCAAAGTGACTCGAAGAATGGTTCTTGTTTCAGGATTCATCGTTGTATCCCATAACTGCTCCGGATTCATTTCCCCTAAACCTTTATATCTCTGGATGCTTGGCGTAACACCCTGATGTTGTTGTAAATATTTTTCCAAATCATCATCACTGTAAAAATAGTTTTCTTCTTTACCTACCTTCGCTTTATACAAAGGGGGCTGAGCAATATAAACATAACCTGCCTCAATCAAAGGCCTCATATAACGGAAAAAGAAAGTTAACAGTAATGTTCTGATATGAGAACCATCTACATCCGCATCTGTCATAATAATTAATTTATGATATCGGGCTTTGCTGATATCATAATCATCAGAAACACCTGTACCCATAGCTGTTATCATCGCTCTGATTTCTTCATTACCGAGAATTTTATCTAAACGGGCTTTCTCCACATTAAGAATCTTGCCACGTAAAGGGAGAATAGCCTGGGTTCTTCGATCCCGACCTTGTTTGGCAGATCCTCCGGCAGAATCTCCTTCCACCAAAAACAATTCACTCATGGCAGGATCCTTCATAGAGCAGTCTGCCAGTTTACCAGGTAAACTAGTGCTTTCCAAGGCGCTCTTACGTCTCGTCAATTCACGGGCCTTGCGTGCCGCTTCCCGTGCCCGTGCTGCCTGGACATTTTTTTCAATGATTTTTTTTCCAAAGGATGGGTTTTCCTCTAAAAAAGTTCCCATGCCCTCTCCCACAATAGAATCAACAATCCCCCGCACCTCACTATTGCCTAGTTTGGTCTTGGTTTGTCCTTCAAATTGAGGATCTAAGACTTTAACGCTAATAATTGCCGTTAATCCTTCACGAATGTCTTCACCTGATAAATTACTTTGATTATCTTTAATAACATTAATCTTCCGGGCATAATCATTGATAACCCGGGTTAAAGCTGCCTTAAACCCCGCTTCATGGGTACCCCCTTCTTGGGTATGGATATTATTAGCGAATGACATGATGTTTTCAGCATAGCTATCATTATACTGAAGAGCAATTTCCACCAGGACTTGATCCTTTTCAGTATGAAAAAAAACAGGTTTTTGATGGATAACATCTTTATTTTTGTTTAAAAAGTGGACAAAATCAATAATTCCTCCATCATGTTTATAATTCACTTCAAATTGATCTCTCTGGTCTGTCAAGGTAATGGATAAACCTTTATTCAAAAAAGATAACTCTCTTAATCTTTGTGCTAATATTTCCCGATTAAAAATTAATTCTTCAAAAATTTCTCCATCCGGTTTAAAAGATATTTCTGTACCTGTTCCATCAGAATGACCGATAATTGTTAATTCGCTGGTAGGATTTCCTATTTTATATTTTTGCTGATATATATTTCCATTTCTTTTTACTTTAACCTCCAGCCATTCCGAGAGGGCGTTGACCACCGACATTCCTACGCCATGGAGACCCCCTGAAACCTTATAACCCGATCCACCGAATTTGCCGCCGGCATGAAGAATAGTAAGGGCTACTTCTACAGCCGGCTTTCCTGTTTTTTCGTGAATATCTACAGGGATTCCTCTGCCATTATCCCGCACAATAATACTGTTTTCTTCTGTAATGGTGACATGAATCTGATCACAAAAACCAGCCAGGGCTTCATCAATACTATTGTCTACGATTTCATAAACTAAATGATGCAAACCGCGGGAACTAGTACTCCCAATATACATGCTCGGGCGTTTACGCACTGCCTCTAATCCTTCCAGTACCTGAATCTGACTGGCATCATAATTTGTTTCTATTTTATCCTCAATCATTATTGTCCCTCCATCTAAAACAGTGCCAAAATCCCTAATTTCCAAGTTTTAATTATATATGAAAAAAAATAATACAACAAGCAGGTCTTCTTCTATTATACATCATTTTCCATTTTTTAAACCCTGATCTATGCATCTTCGTTGATTCATGACGATTAATAAAGAAATTTTTTGATTCTTTTTTCAATAGTACTTGGGGCTATAGATGAAAAATATGTTTTTTTCTCTGTGACAATGATAGTATTCGTTTCCTCATCATTATCATTATTTTCATCGTTCCATTTTTGCTGGCCAAGGCTTTCCAAAAAACCTTGGGACAAAGATGAATCTTTTACCTTTAGATAATCTAAAATCATAATGATTTCTTTACTGTTCACCATAATGTTTTTTCCTATATGTATAAACATTTTTCTCCCCTAATTTTTTTTATTTTCAATTTTTCCCCGTGAGATCTGAATTATATTGCCTTCTTTTTGTTTAAAATCAAAATCCGTGGTAGTAATAAAAGTTTGTACCTTATTACCGATATACTGCATTAAATGATTTTTCCTGTTCTGATCCAATTCCGACATCACGTCGTCTAATAATAAAACTGGATATTCTCCTATTTCTGATTTTACTAATTCCAATTCTGCAATTTTCAAGGATAAGGCAGCTGTTCTTTGTTGTCCCTGAGAAGCGAATTTTCGTGCATCAATACCATTAATCATAATTTTTAAATCATCTCGATGAGGACCAAAAAGGGTGATCCCCCGCTGGTTTTCCAAGACAAGATTATTATCTAATTGAGAAAAAAATATATTTTTAATTTTGTCAAGAGAGGCTGTTTTAAGATTTTCTTCTCCCTTTAATTCCAAACTATGATAGTCTAAATCCAACTCTTCTGCTCCATTGGTTATCTTACGATGAGTCAATCTTGCCAAAGGAGTCAGCTTTTGTAAGACCTCAAATCTTTTTTTTATGATCATGCTCCCCTGGTTAACCAATTGCTGGCTCCAAACAGGTAAAAGTTCTAATTTATTTTTACTTCCCCTTATTTCCTTCAATAAATTATTCCGTTGACCTAAAATTCTTTGATACTGAATTAAAGAATAATAATAAGATGGAAATAATTGAATCATTTCTTGATCCAAATATCTTCTCCGTGCCGATGGTCCGTTTTTAATAATATTTAGATCTTCAGGAGAAAAAAGAACACTATTAAAAACTCCCAGCACATCTTTGATCTTTTTTCTTTGGCTGCCATTTACCTTTAAAATCTTCTTATTTTCTTCATGATAGCCTGCTGACAAAAGATATTCCCCATTATTTCTTAGAATCTTTCCTTCCAGAAAAAAATATGGTTGACCCCATTTAATCATTTCCCGATCTTTAGCGTTTCTGAAAGAGGAAAAAATGCTCAGATAATGAATGGCTTCCAAAAGATTAGATTTTCCCTGGGCATTCATGCCCATCAAGATATTAACATGGGGATGAAATTCAATCTTTTCTTCATCATAATTGCGGAAATTTTTTAAAAACAAAGATAAAATATGCAAAAAAGAACACTTCGCTTTATATTTTTTTCATTTAGGTGTTTCGTACCGGTAAAATTAAATAGATATACTTATCATTTTCAACTGAGCGAATAATACCGGGACTCAAGGATCCTGTTAAATCTATGTAAATTTCTTCCTCATCAATACTTTTCAAAGCATCCATCAAATAGTGAGAGTTAAAAATGATTTCCGTGGGTTCACCTTCCAGAAAAACATTTAATTCCTCATGAATTTTTCCTAATTCCGGTGAATTAGAATTAATCTCTAAAATATTGTCATCAACACTTAATTTTACCAAGCTATATTTTTCTTTTAATTCATCCCGTACCAAAAGAGAGGCTCTTTCTATAGCCTCTAATAATTTTTTGGTTTTAACCCTAATACGGCTGGTACATTTACTGGGATCCGGGACTACTTGCGTATAGCTGGGATATTGGCCTTCAATTAATCGCGTAAAAACTGTAATATTGGACGTTTTGAAAAGAAATTGATTGCTTCCCCCGATCATGATTAAAGGTTCGGTTTCATCCGGGATGATACGGGATACTTCTACCATGGTTTTGGTGGGAATAATCACAGAAATTTTATTTTCAATAACTGGTGATGAATTGCTCCAAAATTCTTCTTTCAGAGCTAATCGATGGCTATCGGTGGTTACCATAATGATTTTATCCCCTGTTATTTCAACCAGGGTTCCGGTAAATAAAGGTCTTGATTCATCATTTGAAGCAGCAATTGAAGTTTGTTTAACCATTTTCTTAAACTGGTTCTGAGGCATACTTCCTGTAATCTGATTTTTAATTTCAGGTAGGGATGGAAATTCTTCATCAGAAAAGCCATTAATAAACTGTTCTGATTGTTCATATTTTATAATCATACCCTCCCGTACTGAGCTTTTTAAGTTAATAATTCCGGAAGGAAGCCTTTTTACCATTTCAATGAAATATCTTCCCGGAACAACCGAAGATCCCTCTTCAATAACCTCCACCTCGATAGTACACTGTATGGCAATTTCTGAGTCTGTAGCTGTTAATTTTAAGGCATTGTTTTCTGCTACTAAGTGTATGCCGCTTAATATGGGCTTGGTGTTCTTGTTGGAAACGGCTCTGCTAACCGTTTGAACACCATAAACTAAATCTTCTTTACTACAATTAAAGTGCATGATTGAGCCTCCTTAAATACAGTACATTTCTCATCTTTATAATCTTTATTATCATTTAAATTAGCATTAATAGTAATAGGGGCAGTGAATATGTGTATATGTGCATTATTGCTTTTAAAACTATGGGGTTAGCTGTGTTGAAAATATGTTGATAAATAGAAAACACTTATCAACATATCAACAAAAAAAATAAAACTTCCCTAAATAATATAATTATACACAGGTTATTCCGTAACTATCCCCAATCAAATGCTCTGTATATGGGTTATTATATCTGAGATGGAGCGGTCTATGTTAATATCCTGGGCTCTTTCTCTCGTAATTTTATCATAGGCATGAAGCACAGTGGTATGATCCCGTCCCCCAAACTCTTCACCTATTTTAGGTAAAGAAGCATCAGTTAATTCACGGGACAAGTACATGGCAATTTGTCTTGGAAAAGCGATGTTGCGAGTTCTTTTTTTAGCTTTAAAATCATCCACCTTAAGATGGTAATATTCCGCTACAGCCTGCTGGATTAATTCTATCGAAATAGTTTTTTGCTTATTCTCTGGAAGAATGTCTTTCAAAGATTCCTGTACTAATTCCGGAGTCACTTCTTTCCCCGTCAAAGAGGAATATGCGATAACCCTGATTAAGGCGCCTTCCAATTCTCTGATGTTAGATTGTATTTTATTGGCGATAAAAACCATTACATCATTAGCTACTTCAATGTGGTCGGCATGTGCTTTTTTACGGAGAATGGCGATTCTGGTTTCTAAATCAGGGGGTTGGATATCTGTAATCAGACCCCATTCAAAACGGGAGCGCAGCCTGTCCTCTAAAGTGGGAATTTCCTTAGGTGGACGGTCGCTGCTGATAATAATTTGCTTATTAGCCTCATGAAGGGTATTAAAAGTATGAAAAAATTCTTCCTGTGTACTTTCTTTACCGGCTAAAAATTGAATATCATCTATTAATAAAACGTCCATATTACGGTATTTATTACGAAATTGAACGGTCTTATTCTCTCTGATGGAATTAATCAATTCATTGGTAAATGTTTCAGAAGAAACATAAACGACCTTGGAAAGCGGGTTATGGAGTTGAACAAATTGGCCGATCGCATGCATGAGATGAGTTTTTCCTAGACCTACTCCACCGTAAATGAATAAAGGATTATATGCTTGAGCAGGGGCTTCCGCCACTGCCAGGGATGCAGCATGGGCAAAGCGATTGCTGTTTCCAATGACAAAAGAATCAAAGGTATACTTAGGATTAAAATGAAAACCATTCATTGTTTCAAAGGATTTTTTTATCCCATTCGGCATCATTTCTTTATTTTTTTCTTTGGAATGGGGAGTTAAATAATTAATCTCGCCATTTGCCTGGGGCAAGACAAATTCAATATCTACTTCTTCTGCTGTTACTAACTGTAAAGTGTTTTTAATCAGGCTGGCGTAATGTGATTCCAACCAATCTTTAGCAAAGCCATTGGGGACTGCAATGACAAATGTTTGATCATATTTTGTGACCACTTGAGTTTTTTTTAACCAGGTATCAAAGCTGGCTTCATTTAATTCTGTTTTTAAAATTTCTAAAGTTTTCTGCCAATCCTCTTTTAGTTGTGTAAGCATGGTGTCCTCCTTAAATCCTTAAAAAAGAAAAAACTATATTTTGCGAGTATGATTGATGAATATCTGTAGGATATGAATTGAAATAAAATAAAAGGGACAAAAAAATATCCACAATGATACGCACAAAATTAATACGGTGGATAAGTAATTATTTAACATGTATATTTTATTTTATATCAATGATAGCAAAAAATATCCACAATTTCAACAGGCAAAAAATAAGTTATCCCCAAACTTAATTTGATCTTTTTTTTCTATTCCTTGACAGTTCTAAAGTGGTAAGATATAATTCTAATGCTAATGCTTGCTTGGAAGCGTGATTTTTAAAAGATAGATGAAGGAGGATTTTTTTATTATGAAAAGGACTTATCAACCAAAAAGAAAAAGACATCAGAGGGTACATGGTTTTTTAAAAAGAATGAGTGATAAAAGCGGACGTAATGTTATTAAGAGAAGACGCGCTAAAGGAAGAAAGAGATTGTCTGCATAAGGCCGATAAGCGGCCTTTTCCCATATTTTATCAATTTTAAGATGATATTTGCCTAAAATTTTGAGAATATTTTCATTTTTGATCGGGCAAAAAATGATTATAATTATTTCAGGATAGTTATAATATGGTTGAGTAGTCATTTAGGGGGCTCTCATTTTGTTGAAACAAGCATATCGGTTAAAAAGCCCGAAAGATTTTCGCCTGACATATAAAAAAGGCAAATCATTAGTTAATCCTTATTTAGTTTTGTATTTTCGTAAAAATCAGAAAAATACATATCGTATCGGCTTTTCAGTATCAAAAAAGTAGGAAAAGCTGTAATAAGAAATCGTGTTAAGAGAAAATTAAGGGAAATTTGTCGTTTAAATGAAAAATTATTTTCAATTGGTTATGATTATATCTTTGTGGTCAGGGTAAGAAGTAAAGATGCTTCTTATCATAAACTTGAAAAAAATTTACTGGATTTAATCCATAAGATGAGAAAATAAGATGACTGGATTTTTGATTTTTTTTATTAGAATATATCAGAAAATAATATCACCAATTTTACCTGGAAAATGCCGCTTTTACCCAACTTGTTCCCAATATTGGATTGATGCTTTGAATAAGTATGGTTTTTTTATTGGTGTCTGGAAGGGTTTAAAAAGGATAAGCAAATGTCACCCTTGGCATCCAGGTGGTTATGATCCTGCCTAAAATGAAATAGGAGGTGAATCTGCAAATTTGGGTACTTTAATCGGATTTGTTACAGATTCTTTAGAGTGGCTTTATCAATTAACAGTACAGATTAATATGCCAAGCTATGCGCTGGCTATTGTGTTATTAACCATTATTATTAAAGTTTTACTTTATCCATTAACTTATAAACAAATGAAATCGATGAAGGTCATGCAGCAACTGCAGCCTATTATCAAAGAATTAGATCAAAAATATAAAAATAATCCTCAGAAAAAACAAGAAGAGATGATGAAGGTTTACCAGGAATATGGGGCAAATCCTATGGCTGGCTGTCTTCCTTTACTGATTCAATTTCCTATTTTAATTGCTTTGTTTCGGGGATTACAATCCTTTCACCCATCTATACCGGAACATTATAATTTTTTCTGGATTAATGATTTAAGCTTAGCAGACCCCAGTGGATTTATTTTACCTGTTTTTGTAGGATTAACAACTTTTTTGCAACAATATATTACTTCACCCAATTCCAATGATCCAACACAAAAAATGATGCTTTATGCCATGCCGATTTTATTTGGATGGATGACAAGGTCTTTTCCAGCAGGTTTGGCGCTTTATTGGATTGCTTTTAGTGTGGTGGGAACAATTCAACAAATTTTCATTAACAGAGGAATAAAACCTACACCGGTAGAAGATACAGCGAAAGATAAAAATAAGAAGAAGCATTTACCGGTCAAGGAGAGTGAAAAAAAATGAAATCAATAGAAATATCCGGAAAAACTATTGATGAAGCGATAGAAAAAGGGCTAAAAAAATTAAATTGTAACCGTGATGCAGTAGAGATTGAAATTATTGAAGCACCTTCCAAAGGAATTTTTGGTATTTTTGGCGTGAAAGATGCAAAAATAAAATTAAATTATATCATTGATAATTTTGATAAGAACCAGGAAGCAGAGACTTCAGAAACTTTTCCTTTGAGTGAAAGCAGATCTGAAATAAAGATTGTCAATGAAGAACCAGAGCCCGAGAAAAATCACAGTTTACAAAGTATTGAGAGCAATCATATCGTACAAAATGATAATGATTTACCTGAGACGGCAGCAATTCAATTTTTAGAAAATATTTTTAACAAAATTGAGGTCCAGGTTGAAACAGAAGTATCTAAAAAAGATGATTTTTTATACCTTTCTTTTCGAGGAGAAGATTTAGGAATTTTAATCGGGCGCAGAGGTGAAACCTTAGATTCACTGCAATACTTAACAAATTTGGTTGTGGGCAAAAAATTTGGACAAAGATATCGTATTATTCTCGATGTAGAAGGGTATCGTGAACGCAGAGAGCAAACCTTGATTAATTTAGCTTTAAGATTATCTGAAAAGGTAAAAAGAACCGGTCATAATATCGTTCTGGAACCTATGAATCCCCATGAGAGAAGAATTATTCATACAGCTCTCCAGAATGATTCCAAGGTGCGCACCTTTAGTGAGGGGGAAGAACCTCACCGTAAAGTGGTAATTACTAAAAGAACGAAGTCATAAGAAAAATTTTTATGTTTCTAAACCCAGTAATATTAATTGCTGGGTTTTTCTAAAACTTTTCTCAGATAACTAACTGCCACTAATACCAAGAACTCTGTTTATGAGGTGAAAATTATGATAAATGATACTATTGCTGCCATTTCTACTTCTTTTGGAGAGGCGGGGATTGGAATCATTCGTATCAGTGGTGAAAAATCCCTTGATATCTTAAATGAAATCTTTCAAGCACGAAAAGAAAAGGATATGTCAAAGGTACCTAGTTTTACCATGCATCTAGGAAACATTGTTGATCATAACCAGGATGTAATTGATGAAGTATTGGTTTCCATTATGAGAGGACCGAAATCTTTTACCGGGGAAGATGTTGTTGAAATCAATTGTCATGGTGGTTTGATACCTCTTCATACAACCTTTGAAAGGGTTTTAGAAGCCGGAGCACGTTTGGCAGAACCTGGGGAATTTTCAAAATTGGCTTTTTTAAATGGAAGGATTGATTTAACGCAAGCAGAAGCCATTATTGATGTGATCAGAGCAAAATCAAAACAAGGGTTAAATAGTGCCGTCAGTCAATTAGCCGGAAAATTATCGGATGAAGTGCGTGGCATCAGACATGGGATTTTAGGTCTTTTGGCTGCGATTGAAGCTGCAATTGATTTTCCGGAAGAAGATATAGAGGATCTTACCTATGAAAAAATCAAGCATACCGTGGCCTTTTTGACTAAACAAGTGGAAAAATTGATCGCCACTTTTGCTCAAGGCAAATTGATCCGTGAGGGTATTAAAACTGCTATTGTTGGTCGCACAAATGTTGGTAAATCCAGTCTCTTAAATGCCCTGTTAAAAGAGAATCGATCCATTGTCACCGATATTCCGGGAACTACCCGGGATACTATTGAGGAGTATTTAACCATTGGAGGTATTTCCTTAAAAATAATTGATACGGCAGGCATTAGAAAGACAAAAGATTTAGTTGAGAGAATTGGTGTGGAGCGATCTAAAGAAATGATAAAAACAGCGGATTTGATCCTTTTTGTTTTGGATATTTCTATTGGTATCACCGAAGAAGACAAAGAAATCATTTCTGATATTAAAGATAAACAGGCTATTGTCTTGATAAATAAAATCGATGTGGAAGACGATGAGAAAAAACGAAAGGAGATTGAAAGATTTTTAACTCCTATACCTCATATTTTTATATCCGCAAAAGATGAAATCGGTATCGAACAATTGGAAAAGCTGATTGCATCTTCAGTTCTTCAAGGGGAGATCAATCTAGGACAAGATTTAATTATTACAAATGTACGGCATAGAGATGTACTTGTCAAAGCCCAGCAGAGTCTTCAGGAAGTTTCAAGAGGTGCTGAAAAATTAATGACTTTGGATTTTCTATCCATTGATTTAAAAGATGCCTGGGAAACCTTGGGTGAGTTGTCTGGAGACACAGTGGGTGAAGATTTACTTGATCGAATATTCAGCGATTTTTGTATCGGAAAATAGAGGTGAAACCATGGAGTATTTAGCAGGAGAATATGAAGTAATAGTTATTGGCGCCGGTCATGCCGGTTGCGAGGCAGCACTGGCAGCTGCGCGCATGAAATGTAAAACTTTATTAATTACTTTAAATATGGAGAATATTGCTCTCACGCCATGTAATCCATCAATTGGAGGTCCGGCTAAGGGTCATTTGGTCCGGGAAATTGATGCTTTGGGTGGGGAAATGGGAATCAATATTGATAAATCCCATATTCAAATCAGACTTTTAAATACCGGAAAAGGTCCGGCTGTGCATGCATTAAGAGCTCAGGTTGATAAAAAATTATATCAACAGGAAATGACTATGACGGTGCAATCACAAGAAAATTTAGATGTCAAACAAGCCACGGTAAATAAGATATTAGTAGATAATTATAAAGCAGTTGGTGTGGTGACAAAAACAGGAGCTAAATATTTGGGTAAATCTGTGATTTTAACAACAGGTACCTATTTGCGCGGTAAGATCATTATTGGAGAAGTGCATTATCCGGGAGGCACCAACGGACAATATGCCTCCATGTCTTTGGTAGAGAGTATCAAAGAAAATGGTTATGAAATCAGAAGGTTTAAAACGGGGACGCCGGCGCGTGTCGATTACCGTTCCATCGATTTTTCTAAAACGGTGGAACAGCCTGGGGATAAAGGTCCATTATCATTTTCCTTTTTGACAGAAAAGTTTGATCGTCCTAATATTTCCTGTTGGTTAACTTATACCAATGAAAGAACACATCAAGTGGTACGGGATAACTTGCATCGCTCTCCATTATACAGTGGCATGATCGAGGGGATCGGGGCTCGCTATTGTCCTTCTCTGGAAGACAAAGTCGTTAAATTTCCTGATAAAACGGCTCATCAGCTTTTTTTGGAACCTGAAGGGTTAAACACATATGAATATTATGTACAAGGCATGTCCAGTAGCTTACCGGAAGAAGTGCAGTTTGCCTTTTTGAGAACCATTAGAGGTTTGGAGCACGTAGAGATTATGCGGCCGGCTTATGCCATAGAATATGATTGTATTGATCCTATGCAAATGAAACCTACTTTAGAAAGCAAATGTATTTCCAATTTATATACAGCCGGTCAAATTAACGGAACCTCCGGATATGAGGAAGCTGCCGCTCAGGGTTTGATGGCTGGGATCAATGCCGTCTTAAAGATCAGGGAAAAAGATCCATTGATTCTGACCCGTTCCGACGGCTATATTGGAGTTTTAATTGATGATCTGGTTACGAAGGGTACCAATGAACCATATCGGATGTTAACATCCCGAGCGGAATACCGACTGCTGCTGCGACAGGATAATGCAGATTTAAGGCTTACAGAATATGGAAGAAATATTGGTTTGGTGACTGATCATCGTTATCGCAAATTTACTGAGAAAAGGGAGATTATTGATCAAACCTTAGCTAAAATAAAAGGAATCACGGTAACTCCTCAAAATGAGAAATTGAAAACACTACTGCAGCAAAAGGATTCCAGTGAGATTAAATCCGGCATCTCTCTATATGATTTATTGAAGAGACCGGAAATTAATTTTAAGGATATTTCCTCATTGACAGAGGAAGATCTTTTTCTTACCCGTCAGGAAGAAGAACAAATAGAGATTCAGGTTAAATATCAGGGTTATATTAAAAAACAGATGGAGCAAGTTAACCGATTTAACAAATTAGAGCAAAAACAACTTCCGGAGGACCTGGAATATCATTTAATAAAAGGACTACGGACAGAAGCTCAGCAAAAGTTGGATAAAATTAAACCAACCTCCATTGGCCAAGCCTCAAGAATATCAGGAGTTTCACCTGCTGATATTTCTGTACTTCTTATTTATCTTGAGCAAAAAAAGAGAAGTCAAAAGGGGGGGGAAGTATCAGGTGAATGAATTTTATGATTTTCTGTCCCGTGGTTTAGAGTCAATGGAAATAGATTTCACCAGTGCACAATTAGACCAGTGTCACAAGTATTATCAAATTCTTTTGGATTGGAACCGTAAAATGAATTTAACGGCCATTGTTGAGGAGAAAGAGGTCGCATTAAAGCACTTTTTGGACTCTTTAATGGTCTTTAAATTTATCCCTATGAAAGGGCAGGATCATTTAATTGATATTGGTACCGGTGCTGGATTCCCCGGCCTTCCTTTAAAGATTTTTAGTCCGAAAATGGAAGTTGTTTTATTAGATTCTTTAGCTAAAAGATGTTCCTTTCTCACTGAGGTGGTTCGTGAATTAGGTTTGAAGAAGGTACAAGTGATTCATGGCCGGGCAGAAGATTATGGCCGCCAAGAAAAGTATCGAGAAAAGTTTACTTTAGTTACAGCGCGTGCTGTAACTAGTCTGCCTGTATTACTGGAATATTGTTTGCCCTTTTCAAAAATTGGCGGTATTTTTTTTGCTTTAAAAGGACCGGATATAAATGAGGAGATAGAAAAAAGCATGGTGGGTATTGATCTCTTAGGTGGTATGATAAAAGATATAAAACATTACCAACTTCCAATATCAGGAGATGATCGTTCTTTGATCGTGATCGAAAAAATAAAAGAGACATCAAATAAATATCCTCGAAAGGCAGGTACCCCAGAGAAACATCCTTTATCAAGATAGTTTTTTTCATTTAGATCCCGATCCCTTTGCGAAGCTCTTAGTGAGAAGAAATAAAGTGGTTTCTTCTTTCATAAGGGCTTTTATCATAGAATAAAGTTTTCTGATGCTATTTTGCAGCTTCAGGCAGGATAGTTTCTAAGTGGTGTGGAATTAAGTTATTTTAGACAAGGTGCATCAAGATTAGAACGATAAATTGACTGCATAAATCATGGAAAAAGAATGCAGCTTATTTTAAACGGTGGTGAAAGTATGGGAAAAATTATTGCAATTGCAAATCAAAAGGGTGGTGTTGCAAAAACGACAACAGCTGTCAATTTGGCTTCCTTTATGGCCATAGAAGGTAAGAATATGCTGCTCATCGATATTGATCCCCAAGGCAATGCTTCCAGTGGTTTAGGGATCAATCGGCAGGAAACGGAACATTGTATTTATGATGTATTGATCAACGGGGTATCCATTGATGCCGTTATCCACGATACGGAATTAGAAAGATTAAAGTTGGTTCCTGCTACAATCCAATTAGCTGGTGCAGAAATTGAGTTAGTTTCAGCAATTTCAAGGGAAAGTAAATTAAAAAAGGCATTGAAAGATATTAAAGATCAGTACGATTATATTATTATTGATTGCCCCCCTTCTTTAGGTTTATTAACCTTAAATGCTCTGACGGCGGCAGACAGCATCTTAATACCTATTCAATGTGAGTATTATGCTTTGGAAGGATTAGGTCAGCTGATGAATACCTACGATTTGGTTCGAAGGCACCTCAATCCCCATTTGGAAATTTTGGGCGTTTTATTGACCATGTTTGATGCCAGAACTAATTTGGCAATACAAGTGGTAGACGAAGTGAAAAATCATTTTAAGGGAAAAGTTTTTGCTACAATTATACCGCGTAATGTCCGTTTAAGTGAAGCGCCCAGTCATGGTAAACCGATATCCTTATATGATCCCAGATCAAGAGGGGCTGAGGTTTATCATGAATTAGCAAAGGAAGTGATTGAACTTGGTTAAAAGAGGTTTAGGCAAAGGTCTGGATGCGTTGCTTACCCCTAATGTATACGGTCAAAATGATTCGGGTGATGCAGTTATTCTAATTGGGGTGGAAGATATTTTTCCCAATTCTCATCAACCACGCAAAAATTTTGATCAGGATAAAATGCGTGAATTATCTCTGTCTATCCAAGAACATGGATTGGTGCAACCAATCTTGGTGCGAGCGGTTCAGGATCAAAAGTATGAGATTATTGCTGGGGAAAGGCGCTGGCGGGCAGCACGTTTAGCTGGTTTAACGGAAATACCATGTTTGGTAAAGGATTTGGATGATAGAATTGCTACAGAGGTTGCTCTTATCGAGAATATTCAAAGAGAAGATTTAAATGTGATGGAGGAAGCAGAAGCTTTTATCAAATTAATGCAGGATTTCGAGCATACACAGGATTCCTTGGGTGCACGTCTTGGTAAAAGCCGCTCTTATGTCGCTAATACCTTGCGACTTTTAAATTTGCCCCTACCTGTGCAAAGTTTCATACGAGAAGGGATTATATCAGCAGGACATGCCCGGGCAATTTTGTCTATCAATGCAAAAGAAAAAAGAACTTTATTTGCTGAGAAGATCATCAAAGAAAAAATGTCTGTCCGTCAAGCAGAAGAATGGGCCAAGGAAATTAATCAGAGGGAGGAAAATTTAGCTCTGAAGGAAACAGATCAGAATGAAATGGATGATAAGCAAGACACCACCTCTCCCGGTGTTAAGGATATGGAATCCAGATTAAGAGGATTATTAAGCACCAAGGTGCGGATTAAAAGGGGCAAGAATGGGGGTAAAATTGAGATTGATTATTATAGTCTAGAAGATCTGGAACGTATTATGACCTCCCTGATCCCTGAAGATGATTTTTAAAACATGATAAAAAATGTTTCACGTGAAACATTCCTTGTGAAAACCAAATATTTAGTAGAAAATGTTTCACGTGAAACATCCAATGAGTCTTAATGAAAGGCCGGATTTTTTCATAGTATTTTTGATTGCGAAGTGGAGAAGTGAAAATGTGGGGTACAATTGTAAATGTATTGGCGATCGTGATAGGCAGTTTAGTTGGTATTAAAAGCGGAAATTTTCTTAGTGATAGCACCAAGGATACTGTTTCCAAAGGTGTGGCTCTGGGTGTATTATTGATTGGTCTGCAAATGGCTTTTGAAACGCAGCAATTAATTATAGTTTTAGTCAGCATGGTTTTAGGCGGCGTGACGGGAGAATTAATCGGGATTGAGAGATTTTTGGACAGAAGCGCTAAATTTCTGGAAAAAAGATATCAAGGAGAATCTACCGATAAGGGTATTGCTAAGGGTTTTGTTACGGCTACATTAATTTATTGTGTGGGAGCAATGGCAATTATGGGTGCGTTACAAAGCGGGCTTACCGGAAATCATAGTATTCTTTATGCAAAATCAATCTTGGATGGAGTAACCTCCATTGTCCTGGCATCTACTCTAGGTGTTGGGGTTGCATTATCAGCTCTTCCTCTACTGATCTATCAAGGTTCCATCACATTGCTGGCTCATTTTATTGAGCCTTTTATCATTGAAGAAGCGATTGTGGAAATGAAAGCCGTTGGGGGGCTTTTAATCGTAGCGATTGGCTTAAATATGCTGGAACTGACTAAGATTCGAGTGGGCAATTTACTTCCAGCAATCATTTATGCCGTGGTTTTTACAACTTTTGTAATGAAATTAGGTTGGACATGAAATAAAAAAAAGGAAATTTTAAAGTTCTTCCTTTAAAATTTCCTTTTTTATTTACAATCAACTCAAAGATAAAATATGTTTCAAGAGATCATCACTGGTTTCAGCAAAAAAATCAGGGTGATATTCTTTTAACTCATCAAAACTCGCCATACCCCAGGTAACAGCAATGGTTGTTACCCCAGCCTTATTACCACACATAATATCGAAGGGACTATCCCCAACATAAATAGTTTCCTGAGGAGTTTTTTGTAACTTTTCCAACGCGTAAAAAACAGGTTCGGGATGGGGTTTATGTTTCGAAGTATCATCAACTGTAACAGTGAGAGGAAAAAAATTATCCAGATCCGTGGCTGTGAGAGTCAAATCAGCACCATACTTACTTTTTGAAGTGACGATTCCTAAGTCAAATGTATTGTTCTGCAATTCAATTAAAACTTCTCTAATGCCCGGATATAATTGAATTAGATGATGATGGATGGAACGAAAATGTTTTTGATAATTGGTGCAAAAAATATCTTCTTTCTCAGCACCTGCCATGACTTTTCCAATTTCTTTTAATGGAAGTCCTATCATTTTCATCACATCATCATTTCCCCAGGGAATGTTCATTTCCTCAAATACCTTGGCATAAGTCGCTTTGATGACAGGGAGCGTATTTGCAATGGTGCCATCTAAATCAAAAAGTACTGTATTTATAGTCATTTTATTCTCCTTCTTTGATGAAGTTTATCAAATCACTCCTACTCATTCTAATATAAAATAATTTTTTTTGTCAACAGAGCAAGTTTTTAGAAGAGTAATAAGTTATCAGATAAAAAAGGAGTATTGAGGTAAAGCCTGCTTATTGAGTTTTTCGCTTATGAATACCAAGTACAATACTTTCTGCGATTTTTCCTGCCATTTGCAAGACAATGTTAAGTCGGGTATTTTGTAAAACGAGAAATTCCATATGTCCGGAAACATTGACGATGCCTGTATAATAAATATCTCCTACAGGGGGCAGCTTTTTATGTACACCGGCACCGGGCGTAATTTGACCTAAGCCTAAGTTGATCATACCCACATTCTCGAGCTTTCCTAAACAAGCATCAATAGCAATAATGATGGGAGAAGGATGGGCCTGGTGGATTTGAGACAGCTTGTCATCAATATTATTGGCATGTACAGGCTCATTTAAAGTGCCGTAAAGGTTAAAATCGGCAGCATATCGCATCAGAAACCAACCAACAAGAGGACCTAGGCAATCTCCGGTGGCCCTGTCTGTACCAATACAGACGACAGCAATCTCCTTTTGGCCGGAGGGGTCAGCATTAATGAGGAATTTACATAATTGATCTGATAAGAGGGATAAGATCATAGGGTTTTCATAATGACATTTAATTTGCTTTTCTGCATATATTTTAGAAGTAAGAAAGGGGAAACTCATTTGTACCTCCTGGATCATTATTCTTCACTATTATATGCAAATAAAAAAATTAATATTCAAGGAGGCATTATAAGATTCAATCTCAGGTAACAAAAGTTTAGTTAGAGAAGGAGGTATAAGGTTGAAAACTAAAGCCCTAGACTGGCAAATCGCCGCTGTTTATATAGGTACGGTAATTGGTGCAGGATTTGCCTCCGGCCAGGAGTTGATGCAATTTTTTGTTCGCTTCAGTATTAAAGGTCTTTATGGCGTCCTATTAACGGGATTGGCATTTACCTTCTTCGGAGGAATCATTATTTATTTAACCAAATTGCATGGTTTTCATACTTATAAAGATTTTCTAAACTGGCAACTGGGAACCCGAATGACGGGTATCCTGGATATCATCATCCTGATTTTTTTGTTTTTGGGGTTTAGTGTGATGTTATCGGGCAGCGGAGCGTTATTTGAAGAACAGCTGGGCTTGCCGAAGATAATGGGGATCATAATTACACAGGTACTGGTAGTATTGTCATTAATGGCCAGAGATGAAGGAGTTCTATGGTTTAATTCTATCTTAATACCCATTTTAGTGATTATACTCACGGTGGTATCGGGGATTAGTCTTTTTAGCGCGGCAACAGTGAACCAGGGTAGTATTTTTGATCCTTTTGCAGATTCATTGGTTGTAAATAATTGGGTTCTCTCTTCCTTTCTTTATATCGCTTATAATATGATCAATGTATTGGTAGTTTTGGTAGCTTTGACGGCGGATAAGAAAGAGACTAGTCCTTGGGGAGGAGTAATGGGTGGATTTATATTGTCGCTTATCTCCTTATTAATTGTAGCCGCCCTTTTAGCAGCAGGGGAAACGATCTATGTATATCAAATACCAATGCTTTATTTAGCTTATCAGGTAAGTCCCATTATATTCTATTTCTATGGGGTTGTACTTTGGGGAGCGATGATTACCACTGCTGTGGCAGATGCTTATGGGCTTTGTCAGCGTTTGAGTTATGCCTGGAGCATGCCTTATAATCTCATATTGTTAATAGTGGTAATATTATCAATACCCTTTGCTATGTACGATTTTACCCTTTTAGTATCAAAAGTATACCCTGTCTTTGGTTTTATGGGATTGGCGGTCACGATGTTTTTAATAGGAAAAGGAGTAGTGTATTTATTTCAGCTGATAGGATTAAGATTAAAAAGGTTATTCTAATAAAATCATTGCAGGATATTTGATAGGTAAGGTCGAAATATTAAGCTTAGGAATTTCGAAAATTGTGTATCCCCCCAAAATAGCATATCGGATGATATATCATGTTAGGAGGTGAGCGGCTTAGCGGCCGGAAAATATTGCATAAAATAATTAGGTTGTTTTGTATATCTCTTTTGTTCCTACTCTTTGTTTTAGCAGGTTGTGCAGCAAATAATGACCTGGGTAATAACGGGAAGGATGCTCCTTCACCTGCTCACGGGGATAATTCAAAACAAAGGAAGGCACTTTTGGTAAAAGATCAAGAGTTGGTGGTGGTGTATTTTGCTTCCATGGACAAGAAAAACCTGATACCGGTCACATTGGGTATCAAGCCAACACCGGAGGCTGCCAGAGTAGCAATGGAAAAACTTTTAGCAGGACCGGAGAATGAATTTTCCGCACCGACGATTCCGGAAGGAACAAAGCTAAAGGATATGTATTTAGTTGGCACAACAGCCTATGTTGATTTGACTGAAGAACTATTGACGGCGCCCCGGCAAACTGCAGATCAGACAGTGAAATCCATCGTTTTCACCATGACAGAATTTCCTGGGGTAGAAGATGTGCAGATTATGGTAAACGGTCAAATTGAGGAAAATTTAGCAGGTGTTGATATTAGTCAGCCCTTTAAAAGGCCGGACGCAATCAATTACTATGGAGCACAACCAATGGGTCAAAATTTAGTAAAAGCATATTTCAGTGATGATAATGCTATTTATTTGGTGCCTGTGACCCTTCAAGCTGATACCCAAGACCGTCCTTTGGCGGCTCTGCGCAAATTACTTGAAGGCCCCCCGAAAAACAGTGGTTTGGGAGCAACTCTTTGGCCAGGTACCAAAATTCATAGCTTTCACATGGCAGATGGGTTAGCAACCATCGATTTTAATAATCAGGCATTTGGCTATGGGGGCGGAAGTACAGCTGAATTGATGTTTGTAAATTCCGTACTGTACACTTTGAGTCAGTTTTCTGAGATTAAACAAGTAAAGTTTTTATTTGAGGGCAAGGAAATTGAATATCTGCCGGAAGGTACAGATATGACATCTCCGATACAAATACCAAACAAAATAAATTTCATGCCATAAAGCACCTGTATAGGTGCTTTATGCGTCTTTTTAGTTTGCATCTGGATTGAGAATAAGATATATTAAAAAGAATATCAGATAGATTGAAATAGTGCCCCACGAAGGCAATAAATTCAGGTAGGAGGCCTTATGCTGTGCAAAATATTTATCAATGGCTGCCGGGTGTAGATGAGCTGTTATTAAATGAAAGAATAAAAGCAATACATGATGTCCCCCGTCAGGTAATCTTGGATGGAATCAGAAATACGTTAAAAGAGTATCGTCACCAATTAGGAGTGAACCCCGAACGGTACCAGCATAAAGAGGAACTGCAAAGGGATATATTAAATGATATCATAAAGGAGATTGCGCGCCGGGAAAAACCCCAGCTGCGCAAGGTAATTAATGCTACCGGTATCGTGCTGCATACAAATTTGGGACGTGCCCTGCTAAGTGGAAAGGCATGGAAATCGGTGGAGATAGCTGCGACAGGGTATTCCAACCTGGAACTGAATTTGGCCACAGGACATAGAGGTTCCAGGTATGCCCATGTGGAAGAATTGATTACCCGACTAACCGGAGCAGAGTCCTGTTTAGTGGTCAATAATAATGCTGCTGCAGTATTATTGGCTTTAAATACCTTAGCCAAAGGAAAAGAAACCATTGTATCCCGGGGTGAACTGGTGGAAATTGGGGGATCCTTTCGTATTCCCGATGTCATGGAACAAAGCGGATCCCATTTGGTGGAAGTTGGCACCACGAACAAGACTTACCGGTCAGATTATGAGCAAAAAATCGGATCGGAAACAAGCTTGCTCCTGAAGGTACATACCAGCAATTATCGGATTATCGGTTTTACCCAGGAAACTGATATTAAAGATTTGGTGACCCTGGGCAAGGAATTTCACCTCCCGGTAATGCATGATTTGGGGAGCGGCTCACTTTTTGATTTAAAAGGAAGGGGCATTGGTGATGAGCCCACGGTTCAGCAGATCATAGCCAGTGGTGCAGATGTGGTCACCTTTAGCGGGGACAAACTTTTGGGAGGTCCTCAAGCTGGGATTATTGCAGGGAAAGATCAATATATTTCTCTGATGAAGAAGAATCCCCTTACCCGGGCGCTGCGCATTGACAAAATGACGGTTGCCGCTTTGGAAGCAACCTTAAGAAGTTATTTGGATATGGAGGGGGCCTTGCAAGAAATCCCTACATTGGAAATGCTTACACGTCCTTTAAATGTTTTGAAAGAACAGGCACAAGAATTGAAGGCCTTGATCGCTAAGGAATTAACTTCATTTATGGATATCTCCGTGGAGGAAGGGGTCTCTCAGGTGGGAGGAGGCTCTCTGCCGGGAAAATATCTGCCCACCTATTTGGTATTATTAAAACTTAAAAAACAAAAAGTGGAACAATTTGTCCATGCGCTCAGGGAAGGAGAACCGGGGGTTCTTACCTATGTGCGGGATGATCAGGTTATCCTTGATCCCAGGACAGTTCTTGCCTCTCAATATGAGTGCTTAGTATCTGCCCTGAAAAAGGGATGTGGAGGGAAATAAATGCAGCGGATTATCATCGGAACAGCAGGTCATGTCGACCATGGAAAAACAGTTTTAACAAAAAAATTAACCGGTGTGGACACGGATCGTTTAAAAGAAGAAAAGAAACGGGGCATCTCCATCGAATTGGGCTTCGCCCCCCTGACCCTACCCAGCGGCACTCAAGTGGGTCTGGTAGATGTACCTGGTCATGAGCGTTTTATCAAGAATATGCTGGCGGGGATTGCCGGAATTGATTTAGTGCTATTGATTATTGCCGGGGATGAAGGTGTCATGCCCCAAACCAGGGAACATTTAGATATTATCGATCTTTTGGAGGTAAAAAACGGGATTGTTGTGGTGACCAAATCCGACTTGGTAGATGAAGAATGGCTGGAATTATTGCATGAAGAAATTAAGGAAGCTATGGTGGGGACGGTGTTGGAAAATGCCCCGATCATTCCTGTCTCAGCTTTTACAGGCCAGGGTATCCCAGATTTATTGGCGATGATTGATAAAATGGCCCAGGAAATGCCGCCAAAGATGATTACGGGTAAAATGCGCCTGCCGGTAGACCGGGTTTTTACTATTACCGGATTTGGTACTGTTGCAACCGGAACCCTGTGGTCCGGGCGTTTAAAAGTAGGAGACACGGTAGAGATCTTACCTGGGGGTCAAAATGCACGGGTACGAAATCTCCAGGTACACGGAGCTAAGGTCACAGAAGCTATTGCTGGGCAAAGGGTTGCCGTTAATTTGGCCGGGGTGGAGATGGAGGAAATTGACCGTGGATGCGTATTGGCTCAACCGGAGCTTTTGACACCTACCCACCGTATCGATGTAAAACTTCATTTATTGAAACATGTTGAACACCCCCTTGAGCAGAGGGCACGCATCAGAGTCCATCACGGCACCCAGGAAGTACTGGGCAGGGTGCAGTTTTTGGATCGGGAGGAACTCCAGCCGGGAGACAGTTGTTTCTGTCAAATTGTCTTAGAAACTCCTCTTATGCCTTTAAGAGGAGACCATTATGTGGTGCGCAGTTATTCACCTATGATCACCATCGGCGGCGGTACGATCGTGGATTCCCTGCCGGCAAAACACAAAAGATATCAGGATCAGGTGATGGAAAACTTGGCCTTGAAATTTAAAGGGGAACCGAAAGATCTGGTGTTGCAAGAATTGTCTGAGGATCAGGTGGGTCTGGTCATGCCGAAGGATATTGCCTCTCGGACAGGTATGGAGGAAAGCTTGATCCAGGAAATCTTGTCTGAATTAACCCAATTCCAAGAGATAAGTTATGTTCATGGAGAAGGAACCTCCTATTATTTCCTTAAGGCTCAGGAAGAGGCATGGCTGGAGATAACGAAAAAAAGACTGGGTCAATACCATCACACCTATCCCTTGCGTTCCGGCATGCCTAAAGAGGACCTTCGTTCTCGGGATTTCTCTCATCTGCCCGGGAAAATTTTCAATCTGTTGATAGAGCGTTGGCTAAAGGCGGAGATAATTAAAGGGGAAAGCCAAAGCTTGGCTTTATTGGATTTTGCGCCCCAGATTACGCCCCCTGTTGCTCAGGCCATTCAATTAATTGAAGAAGAATTACTGAAAGAACCATACTCCCCTCCTGGTTGGGATGAGCTGGCCGAAAAAGCCGGGCTGAAGGAGGAAGAAAAAGGGGAAATTATGACCTGGCTGATCAAAAACCAGCATTTGGTCAAAGTATCTGATGAAGTAATTTTTCATCAAAAAGCTTTTCATGAAGCTAAAGAAAGAATCATTAATTATCTTCGGGAACATGGCTCAATCCAATTAGCTGAAACCAGGGATTTATTGAAAACATCCCGTAAATATGCACTTCCTTTATTAGAATATTTGGATCAATCAAAAATTACCATCAGAAAAGGGGATCAGCGTTTGCTGAAAAATGCCAATTTATAAGAGAATATTTAGAATTGACAGGGAATATTGGACAAGTCTATAATGAATCTTGGAATAATAAATTTAATAAAAAAAAGGGGGAGCTTAGAAGTGAGGTTTAGTAAAAAGATACTGGTATTCTTCGCCATAATGCTGATTGCTGCATTGGGTGCAGGGTGCGGAGGCCAGGAACCCACGGGAAATGAAGGGGAAAATCCGGCTAATGGCGCCGGCGAACCGGTAAAAGTTGGATTAAACTTTGAATTATCCGGAGATGTAGCCACTTACGGCGGCAACGGAGTTAAAGGAATTGAAATGGCTGCCAAGGAGATTAATGCCAAGGGCGGTGTTTTAGGCGGGCGCCAGATTGAACTGGTTAAAGTAGATAATAAGTCTGATGCCGCAGAAGTGACCAATGTACAAACAAGATTGCTCACTGTGGAAAATGTGGCAGCGACCATCGGCCCCGCTACTTCCACCAATTCATTGGCGGCGATACCTGTAGCCATGGAAAATGAGATTCCGTTACTGACTCCTTCCGCAACTGCCGATAAGGTGACAGTGGATGAAGCCACCGGAAAGGCCAAAGAGTATGCATTCCGTCTCTGCTTCTATGATTCCTTACAGGGAAATATCGGGGCAAATTTTATTTATAATAACCTGGGACTAAAAAAAGCAGCGGTTTATATTGATACCAACAGTGATTACAGTAAAGCCATCGGCTCTGTATTTAAAAAGGATTTTACCGCTTTAGGCGGAGAGATTATCGCTGAGGAAAACTATGTAAAAACCGACCAGGATTATAAAGCGACATTAACCAGAATTAAAAACGCCAAACCGGAAGTTATTTATCTTCCCGGCTATTATAACAATGTGGGTTTAATCGTAAAACAAGCCCGCGAAATGGGCATTACCGTTCCTTTTGTCGGCGCTGACGGTTATGATTCCCCTGATTTAGTTAAGCTGGGCGGGGCGAAAAACTTGAACAATGTTTTCTTTACCAACCACTATTCTTCCCAGGATACCGACCCTAAGGTGCGAGCTTTCGTAGAGGCCTTTAAGGCTGAGTACGGAGATGTTCCGGATGCCTTTGCTGCTATGGGTTATGATGCCATGTATCTAATGGCGGATGCGATTAACCGAGCCGGAAGCGATGATCCGATTGCGATTAAAGATGCTTTAGCGGCTACCAAGGATTTTCCGGCTGTTACCGGGACCTTGACCATGGATGATAAACACAATCCGATTAAGTCCGTGGTAATTTTGGAATTAGTAGATGGAGTACCAACCTTTAAAGATAAAATTGATCCGATTCAACCCTAATATTCACGCAAAAATGGGGGGAGGCAACTCCCCTCTCTTCCCTTTGTGTGTTTTTTCAAAAAAAAAATCCCGCTGGATTTATATTTTTAGACCGGCATCGCAACTAATATTCGGTTAGGGGTGGCACAATTGGAGATTTTCATTCAACAACTTATTAATGGAATTGCTTTGGGCAGCATCTATGCTTTGATTGCCCTGGGTTATACGATGGTATATGGAATTATCAAGTTAATCAACTTTGCCCATGGCGACATCTATATGGTGGGAGCTTTTGTGGCTTTTTTTATGATCTCCATATTTGATATGCCTTTTTCTATTGCTTTACTGGTCGCCATGGCGGCTTGTGCTTTATTGGGTATGATCATTGAACGAGTGGCATATAAACCGCTAAGAAATCAAGATCGTTTAACAGCCTTAATTACCGCCATCGGAGTTTCTTTTTTTCTGGAATATACGATGATCTATTTGGTGAAACCGGATCCCCGGGCTTTTCCGGCGAGTTTTCAACTGCATAATTTTCACATCGGGAACATCGTTATTTCCAGCAAGGATCTGATCATTTTTGCCATCAGCCTTGGTTTGATGCTGTTGTTAACTTATGTGGTAAATCGTACAAAAACAGGTAAATCAATGCGTGCCGTTTCTTATGATAGTGAGGCAGCCCAACTGATGGGTATTGATGTGAATAAAACTATTTCTGCCACCTTTGCTTTAGGTTCTGCATTGGCTGCGGCAGCAGGGGTTCTGGTGGGTATGTATTACGGTCAGATCGAACCTCTTATGGGGATTATGCCCGGATTGAAAGCATTCATCGCTGCCGTAATCGGTGGGATTGGTATTATTCCCGGGGCAGCTTTTGGGGGATTGATTTTAGGTGTTACCGAGTCCCTGGTTAGTGGTGCCGGGTATTCCATGCTGCGGGATGCGGTTGCTTTTATCATTTTAATCATCATCTTAATTGTTAAACCCACCGGTTTAATGGGTAAAAATGTGAAGGAGAAAGTGTAGGTGACGGCCATGAACAATAAAAAACAAGGGAATTCTTTTTTGAAACGTAACGCCCTCTCACTTATTGTCGCGGTAATTCTAGTGGCCGTTTATCTTGGATTGCATTTCTGGATTGCAGGCTTTGAAATTGGCGGCACTAGATATAAATTAAATAATTACTATACTTTGAACTTATATCTGATGGGGATGAATATTATCCTGGCAGTAAGTCTTAATTTAGTATGCGGCATTACCGGCCAGCTGGCCTTGGGTCATGCCGGATTTATGGCAGTAGGTGCATATCTTTCGGCGATTTTAACGGTAAAATTCGGCATGCCTTTTATCGTGGCGATTTTAGCTGCAGGTTTAGCGGCTGCGATCATGGGCTTTCTGATTGGATTACCCACCCTGCGCTTAAAAGGTGACTATCTGGCGATTGCGACCTTAGGGATGGCAGAAATCATCCGAGTGCTCCTGATAAATATTGACTATGTGGGAGGAGCCAGTGGGTTTAGTCCCATTCCTAAACTGACAAATTGGACTTGGATCTTTGTGGCTACAGTAGGCACGGTACTTTTTGCCAAGAATTTTATTAATTCCACTTATGGCCGGGCTTGTATCTCAATTCGAGAGGACGAAATTGCAGCTGAGACTATGGGCATTAACAGTACCCGGTATAAGACTCTGGCTTTTTGCCTGGGCGCCTTTTTTGCCGGTGTAGCCGGTGCTCTTTATGCCCATAATTTTTATATTATTCAGCCCAATGTATTTAATTTCTTTAAATCCTTTGAATATTTAGTGATGGTCGTATTAGGCGGTTTGGGCAGCATAACAGGTTCTATTTTGGCAGCATCCGGATTAACAATTGTGAATGTAGGTTTACAAAAGGTACCGGAAGTCAGAATGATTTTATACTCTATTGTTTTAATCGCTGTGATGCTTTTCCGCCCCGGAGGCATCATGGGGAGAAAGGAATTGTCCTTCTCCAGCTTTAAATCCAAAAAGGAAAGGGGTAAAGAGCGTGGCACTTCTGGAAATTAACAACGTGGGAATCGCCTTTGGCGGTTTAAGAGCAGTGACGAATTGCAATATCTCACTTGAGCAGGGGGAATTGATCGGACTGATTGGTCCAAACGGAGCGGGGAAAACAACTGTTTTTAATATGCTGACCGGTGTTTACAACCCGACGGAAGGTGAGATTATTTTTGAGGGTAAATCCATCGCGGGGTTAAGGCCATATCATATTACAAAACGAGGGATTGCCCGCACCTTTCAAAATATTCGTCTTTTTAAAGAATTGACGGTGCTGGATAATGTAAAAATTCCTTATCATATTCACGCCCGCCATGGCATGTTCAGCACCGTATTGCGTTTGCCTGCCTATTATCGCGGGGAAGCGGAAATTACTGAAAAAGCGATAGCCTGTTTGGATGTTTTTGGTTTGGCAGATAAAAAGGATGAAGTGGCAAAAAATCTTCCTTATGGTCAACAGAGAAGACTGGAAATTGCCCGGGCTTTGGCGGCACAACCCAGACTTTTGCTTTTAGATGAACCGGCAGCAGGTATGAATCCCCAGGAAACCCATGAGCTTATGGAACTGATTTACTGGATCCGGGATCACTTTAAATTAACCATTCTGTTAATTGAACACGATATGTCTTTGGTTATGGGCGTGTGTGAACGAATTTACGTTCTGGAATACGGGAGAATTATTGCAGAGGGCACCCCGGATGAAATCAAAAATGATCCTAAGGTCATTAAGGCATATCTCGGGGAGGAGGTCAAGCTTAATGCTTAAGATTAATCAAATCAATGTCTATTACGGAGCATCTATCCATGCATTAAAAGAAATCTCCCTCGAGGTGAAGCAAGGAGAAATTGTGACCATGATCGGAGCTAACGGTGCCGGTAAAACCAGCATCCTGAAAAGTATTTCCGGTCTTCTGGTACCAAAATCCGGTACCATCACCTTTGAGAGCCAAAACATTACAGGTATTCCTGCCAAGGATATTGTTAAAAAAGGTATTTGTCATGTTCCGGAGGGAAGGAGAATTTTTGCCAATATGACTGTTTTAGAGAATCTGGAATTAGGCGCTTTTTTAGATTCTGACAAAGCAGCGGTAAAGCAAAGGATGAAAACTGTTTTTGAACGTTTTCCCCGATTGTTTGAAAGAAAAAATCAATCCTCAGGCACCCTCTCCGGGGGTGAACAGCAGATGCTGGCCATGGGGCGTGCCTTAATGGGTAAGCCCCGGCTTTTGCTTTTGGACGAACCCTCCATGGGTCTTGCCCCCATTCTGGTACAAGAGATTTTTAGCATCATTAAAGAAATCAACGACCAGGGTACCACTGTTCTGGTTGTAGAACAAAATGCCCATCAAGCTCTATCCATTGCCCATCGGGCTTACGTCTTGGAAACGGGGAGAATTGTTTTAAGCGGCACAGCAGATGAGGTCGCTTCTTCCGAGGATGTGAAAAAAGCCTATTTAGGCGGGTAACAACATCTAAAATCATTTTTTACGGGAAAGCCGCAGGGGCTTTCTTTTTTTACCATTCTTGAGATAAAGGAATTAGGGGGAGTTTGTAGAAATAAGATGAAATAAGATAGAAGTGAAAAATAAAAACCTAGGAGAGAAAAAATGAAGCGAAAATTCCTGATGTTATTATTAATGCTTTTTTCCTTAGCCATTCCCGGTTCTGTGTCGGCAGCCGGGTCGATCGGCCTCTATGTAAACGGGCAGCAAATTACCCCGGATGTACCCCCCAGGATTGTTCAGGGGAGAGTTATTTTACCTGCTCGGGCGATTCTGGAACCTTTGGGAGCAGAACTGTTTTGGGATAGCAAAAGCCGTACTGTGACAGTGTTTCAGGGTGTTAATAAGATTACCTTAATCATAAATCAAAAGACGGCTACAGTAAACGGAATAAAATATACCTTGGATGCGCCGGCCACTATCATCAACGGAAGAACCTTTCTACCGGTAAGATTTATTGCCGAAGCCTTTGATTCTTATGTGGAGTGGGATAGCACCAATCGACTTGTGAAGGTCTTACATAATGATAGTTCGGGCCGGGGCACAAGTGTTGTCACCGGTTATTATTATGATTATCGCTCTTTAACGGATCTGGAGAACTATGGGGACAAAATCACTGATACCATTCATTTTTCTTATGAACTTAATAGCGAAAACCGGGTGCAGGAGAAAGTATTCTTTGAACAGGGTCTGCGCCATGCCCGGCAAAATGGTATGGGAGCGGAAATGCTGGTTGCTGCCTTCGATAAACCTTTATTAAAAAACCTGATGGAAGATGAAAGCAGCCAAAAACTCGTAATCGAGGATATCAATGGGATCCTGGAGTCACGGGGCTTTGACGGAGTTAATATGGATCTGGAGGGTATTGATCCCAGTCAAAGAGATAATTATGTGAACTTTATCAGTATGTTAAAAGAGGGGTTAGGATCCCGTTATACCCTTTCCTTATCCTTGCCCGCCCGCACCTCTGACCGGGAATGGTGGTATGACGGTTATGATTATCAGTCTCTGGCCAAAATTGCGGATCGAATTATGATCATGGCCTATGATCAACATCATAATGGAGGGGAACCGGGACCAGTGGCCGGTAACGATTGGGTAGAACGAGTGATCAATTATCTTCTGCCTCAGATTCCTAAAGAAAAATTTCAGTTGGGTCTAGGTATTTATGGGCGGGATTGGCCGGAAACAGGAGTCGGGAAAGCAATATTTACCCAGGATGCCCGTAATCTGGCTGCAGCGAAGGGGGTTGCCATTCAAAAGGATCAGGCTTCCGGTGTTTCCTGGTTTTCCTATACAGATGACAGCGGTATCAAGCATCAGGTCTGGTTTGAAGACCGGGAAAGTGCTCAATCCAAATTAGAGCTGGCAAAAAAATATCAATTATCCGGCGTAGCTTTATGGCGTTTAGGGGTTATTCCTCCTGATATTTGGGAAATATTTAATAAAGGGTAATATAGTGAAAAAATATTTCAAATACTACTTAAATAAATAATGTTTATGTGGTACAATGTTTATTGCTAAGGGAGCGGATCTGGCCTGGTGGCCGGTCTGGACTTCAAATCCAGTGAGACGTAGTGATCCTGCGTCTGGTGTGTTCGATTCGCACACGTTCCCGCCAAAAGTTAAAATTTTAAGGGTTATGCAGTTTTGAACTGGCATAACCCTTTTTCTATAAGAATCAAAAGCACCCTCAATTTTAACATAAGGGTGCTTCCTTGTTATTTTTAGTTTAGGATACTTGATTTTATTCGGCATATTTAATCAAGGTGATGGTAGCGAAATCGGCATCCCAGCTAATCTCCCAGCCGACTTT
The DNA here is from genome assembly GCF_002224645.1 of Dehalobacterium formicoaceticum. Classification (NCBI taxonomy): domain Bacteria; kingdom Bacillati; phylum Bacillota; class Clostridia; order Eubacteriales; family Peptococcaceae; genus Dehalobacterium; species Dehalobacterium formicoaceticum. The sequence goes on from NZ_CP022121.1 coordinate 727,792, forward strand.
TTCAAATTCTTTCACGGGAACAAAGAGCAGTCCCTCTTGAATCGCCCCTTTAAAGTAAATAGGCTGACCATCCATTTTCACATAGGCTTGATGTTTATCAGGATCCCAGCCCGCTTCTTCGTTTAAAATGTCTGCCATCTGACGGAAAGGCACGCTGGTCTGACCTTCTTCGAGTACCGCTTCCAAATCACCAAATTTGGATTCCAAACCATGGCTCATGGAATAAAAGCCGTAATCCGGTTCAACATAAATATATACAATCCATGGTATTTTTGCCTGAAAATCAGTCAGAGAAATCAATCCTTCTTGGGGAACTGTTACTTCAAAATTATTGGTTTTCTTGGTGCGATCCTTTACCTGCCAGACAAGATCCAAGGGTTGCGTGGCTTCCGGTTCTCCTTTTACTTGAAGTAATAGTTCAAGTTGAGAATCATAGGTGGAGGAATCCGCTTTTTGTAAGGAGAGAGAAAGTTTTGTTTCACCTAAGCTGCCAATGATCTCATTTTCGATCATAGCACGGTTTTCTGCCCATTCGTTAAGGAATTCCGAGCCGCCCATTTTGATTTCATTAATGAATTCGGTGATACCTTGCAGATAAGCCTCTTTTTGGTCAGGATCTAACTCCAGAAGGAGCATTTCTTCATCTGTTAAATCCTCTACTGCAGAAATCAGATACGCTTCCAGTTGATCAGCATGGTCCAGGGAATAAAGAACAAAAGGTTCAATGAGTTCCATCACTTCTTGGGGCGTAAGATTAATGGAGAATCCATTCCTTTCTTTTTTCACAATCCCTGTTTCATACTGCTGATAAACTTCATTCATTAATCCATCAATTAAGGAATAATACAGTGTGTTTTGTGTTTTAATCTGTTCTGTATTCCACAAGTTTGCTGAGTTCAAGGTTATTGGCCCTTCTTCTGAAGCTAACAAATCCGCCATTTCCTCCCGGGAGATGGTAAGATAAGCCTTACCATCGAGGGCATCAATGTAGGGGGTGAACTCAGAATCAATACTTAATATTTCAGCTATTTTGTCTACTCTAATATAGAGATCATCCTCCTTGCCGATGATGGAGAATAGTTCCCGGGGCTCCGCTTTTTCATAGAGTTTCAGGTAAATGGAGGCGGAGATCAATTGTCGATCCAGATCCGCCTTAATATTGTATGTAAGCTTGATATCCTGCAATACTTTTAAGATGATATCCTGGAATAGGGGGGATTTTCCTGTGATTTCTGTAATTTCCCCAGGTAGCTGGTTGACGGTCAAGGTGATTTCCCCATCGCTAACGTAAGAATTCAGGGAACTGGATTCTTTTTGTAAAGCATAAAAATCTTTTTCAACCTGGCTGCATCCGGAGAGCATGATCATGCCCCACAGTAAAATAAAAAGTACTAAGATGTGGTTACGTAGTTTCATAAAATTGCTCCTATCTTTATTATTTTAGTATTTTGATAGTTATTCTATAATTTACAAATGATTCCTGCCTAGAATTGTGAATTTTTTAAAGGAATAATGAAAGATAGGGAATGGATCCCAGCATTGTTAAAAAGATGATCAGATCGTGACAGGAAAAGACCGACATAAGTAGAATACTATTTAGGAGCTTAGATGGGTTATGGCTACAGAACCAAGTATTTAGTATAATATAGAAAGATCATACTTAATGAGGTGAAATCTGTTGTATAAATTGGTTTTGTTTGATTTGGACGGGACTTTACTACCTTTGGATATTGAAGTTTTTGTCAAGAATTATTTTGTCTCGATCACCGATTTTTTTCAAGATGTGGTAGATCCCCAGGTGTTTTTGCATAACTTAAAGCAATCCACCAGGGCGATGGCCAGAAACCAGGGGGATACGGTGAATGAAGAAGTTTTTATGAAAAACTTCCTGCCGGCTGTTGGACGGGAACGGGATTTCATGTATCCTCGTTTTCAGCTCTATTATGAAAAAGAGTTTCCTAAATTGAAGGAATATGCAGGTTTTTCGCCCTGGGCGCAAGAATCAGTAACCGAGGTGCTAAACAAAGGATATCCTATTGTACTGGCTACCAATCCCCTCTTTCCCCGCATGGCAACCGTAGAAAGAATGTCCTGGGCGAGAATATCTCAATATCCCTGGTCCATGATTACCACCTATGAGAATAGCCGCCGCTGCAAACCCAACGTTCAATATTACCAGGATATATGCCGCCGGATGGGTGTTCAGGCCAAGGATTGCCTGATGATTGGCAATGATGTACAAGAGGATATTGTAGCCGGTACCCTGGGCATGGATACTTTTTTAGTTACGGATCATCTCATTGACCGAGGAAATCCGGTCTATCATCCTGGGCATCAGGGGACCTTGTCGGAGTTGGCGCACTTTATGAAAGAAATGCCTCAATATTCACCTCAGGGTTGTTAGAATCATAAAATAGTGTAGGATCCGGCTTGCCGAGAGTGATGAGCATGAGTATAGAAAAAGAGCTATGCAAATGTTTAAGGATGGCCAATTTAACAGATGATGAACGAAGGCGATTGTTGGTTTTTCTCACGGAGTGTGTGGCTGCGATTTTAAAGGTGGATGCTAAAATCAGTACTTAATAACGGCGAGGAGGCGAATGCGGTGAGTGACTCTTCAGATTTTGCTAAACTTTTAGAGGGTTGCGATGATTTGGAGCCCCTGTTGGCATTGTTGGGGAAAACATCTGGGACACTATCTGATGCTGATCGCATTCGCCTGCTGCGGGTCATTATGGCATTCTTGGGTGTTTGTTTAAAGGTAGATCTAAAAATAACCGTTTAGATCTGCCTTTTATTGTTGAAGGGAGCTATGGGAAGGTTTATAATTTAACAGATTAAGATCTGTTAGGTGGTGCTTTTAATGTCTGATAATAATCTTCCCATTGGTTTTTTTGATTCCGGGGTGGGCGGCGTCAGTGTCCTGGCGGAGGCGGCACGGCTGCTTCCCTGTGAATCTATGATCTATTTAGGTGATTCTCTTCATAACCCTTATGGCACCAAAGAGGTGGCAGAGATTAAGGAGCTTTCCTTTCAGGCTGCTGAATTTTTAATAAAATTGGGCATTAAAGCACTGGTGGTCGCCTGTAATACGGCAACCAGCGCTGCCATTAATGACCTAAGATGTAATTTGGATATTCCGGTGATTGGCATGGAACCGGCATTGAAGCCGGGGGTGGAAAGATGTGGTCAGGGAGATATCGTAGTGATGGCGACACCCGTTACTTTGCGGGAAAAAAAGTTTCAATGTCTGCTGGAAAATTATCGTGGGGATCATCATATAATCTCTTTGCCTTGCCCGGGTTTGGCCGAACTGATCGAAGGGGGAACATACAGAGGACAAGCAGTCCAAAATTATCTGGAAAACATTTTTGCTTCCATTGACATGGGCAAGGTTTCTGTCATCGTGTTAGGCTGTACCCATTATGTTTTTATCAAGAAACAGATAGCAGAATTGTTTCCCTAGGTGGTAATCATTGATGGCAATATAGGTACGGTGAAAAATTTGCAAAGAATTTTAACCAAAAAAAACCTTCTCGCCGATCAAAATGAAAAAAAGCGAACGATTCAGTATTACGCTACCGCTGATTCGGAAAGATTTGTGCCTCTCTGTGAGGAATTGTTTCATTATTATTAAGCATGAACAAACACTTAGCACTTATTCTGATTAGCAGATTGGGACGAGGGATCCAATCTTCCTTCACATATTTTAAGGGATTTTATCGCACACTAGTGGGAGACTGGAGACTAGGTTTTCGTCATCTGACAAAGGAGGTGCGGGGCCAATATGGCCGAATATGAATCAGAATAATAGTAATCCTCAAGTAGCGTATTTTTGCATGGAGTTTGGGTTGAGTGAAGAAATGCCTATTTATGCGGGGGGATTGGGTGTTTTAGCAGGTGATTATTTGAAAGCGGCTCGGGATGCTCAATTCCCTATGATCGGTATTGGGATTTTATGGGCCCATGATTATACGGAGCAATATATTAATGGAGAAGGACGCCCCTATGATGTTTATCCCGAGTTTGATTACCCGATGGTGCGGGATACGGGGGTATCGGTGCATGTGAATGTGCGCGGTGAAGATGTGGAATGCAAGGTCAAAATGGTAGATTGTTACGAAAATGTACCCCTTTATCTTCTAGATACCAATATCCCCGGCAGCAACCATGGCTGGATGACCAATAAATTGTACGGCGGCGCTGCCCAAGATCGCTTAGCTGCGGAGATGATTTTGGGAATTGGGGGTATCCGTCTTCTGCGTGCTTTGGGTTTAGAGGTAGATCTTTACCACTTTAATGAAGGACATGCTCTTTTTGCCGGGTTGGAATTAATTCGGGAGGAAATGGAGAAAAATGATCATCGTTTTGATTTGGCATGGAAGAAGGCAAAATCTCAGATTATTTTTACCACCCACACCCCTGTAGCCGCCGGAAATGAGATCCATGACCACAATTTACTAAACTATATGGGAGCATACAATGGGCTAAATTACGAGGAAATGTGTCAAATTGGAGGTGATCCCTTTAATATGACAGCAGCCTCCCTCAGGTTATCATTTAAAGCGAATGCAGTATCTAAGCTCCACGGGCATACAGCCCGGAAAATGTGGCAGGAGATTCCTCTTTCCACACCGATAATATCCATTACAAACGGGGTACATGAGGGGACTTGGCAGGATAAGCGCATGAAAGAAGCTTTTGATCGTTCTGAGGATCTTTTTGCCGTACATATGACGTGCAAGAAGGAACTTTTTAACTATATTGCTGAAAAAACCGGTCAAGTAATGGATCCGGAGGTGCTGACTTTAGGTTTTGCCCGCCGGGCCGCTCCTTATAAGAGGAGTGTCTGATTTTCAGGAATTCCGACCTTCTGGAACCTTTTATTTCCCATGGGAAGCTGCAGTTGATTTTTTCCGGCAAGGCCCATCCCAATGACCAACTAGGCAAAGATATTATTGCTGATTTGGTTAAAATGGATCAGAAATATGGGAATCGGGTGGTCTTTTTAGAAAATTATAATATGGAAGTAGCCAAGCTCCTGGTACGGGGCTGCGACGTTTGGCTCAATAATCCGCGGCGTCCATTTGAAGCCAGCGGTACCTCGGGGATTAAAGCCGCCATGAATGGGGTACTGAACTTTAGTGTCGTAGATGGCTGGGTGGCAGAAGGACCGCAGCATGGTGTCAGTGGTTGGCTTTTGGAACAAGCCGCCCGACAGTCAGAAGTTTGGGATCAGGATGAAAAAGATCTTCAGGAATTGTACCAGGTACTCTTCCGTGAAATCCTGCCCACCTATTATCAGGATCGGGAACGCTGGAAGGAAATGATGCTTTCCAGTATTGATATGGCCCAGTGGCAATTTTCCTCCGCTCGGATGATCAGAGAATATTATGATGTGATGTACCGGCCCACCTTCCAGGCACTGGATTACTGGGAGGTAGCTCCATATATTTATCCCGGTTGGCTGGAAATTGAACATCAGCCCCAGATCACCCAGTAAATCTAAAGATATTGTAAAATAAAGGGGCTGCTGCACTTTACTTGGAACCGGTCGGTTCATGGTGCAACAGCCCCTGCCTCTAAAATTTCAAAATATTTGCTTCTTTTTGAGCTTTTGCCCGTTCATTTCTCTTTAAATATTTCTTGCGGATGCGAACATTTTTCGGGGTAATCTCTACCAGTTCATCATCAGAGATAAATTCAATGGCCTCTTCCAGAGACAGGAGGCGGGGTTCTTTGAGCTTTGTGGTTTCGTCGGCAGTAGAAGAGCGCATATTTGTTAAATGCTTCTTTTTGCAAACATTAATCTCCACGTCCTGTTCCCGATTGCCTACACCCACTACCATGCCTTCATAAACCGTGGTACCGGGTACAATAAAGAGGGTCCCTCGATCCTCCACAGCTAAAAGACCATAAGTGGTGGCTTCTCCATCTTCCCAAGCGATCAGGGAACCTGAATAGCGGGTGCTGATGTCTCCTTTATATGGCTGATAACCGTCAAAAATATGGTTCATAATCCCATTCCCTCTGGTTTGGGTTAAAAGCTCGGAACGAAAGCCGATCAGACCTCGGGCAGGAATCTTAAATTCCAGACGAACGTTTCCTGTACCGCTGGAGACCATATTAGTCATTTCTGCTTTTCTGCGTCCCAGATTTTCCATCACCGGTCCCATAAACTCTTCAGGAATATCAAGCATCAGGTGTTCGATAGGTTCTAAAAGCTTTCCGTCGATTTTTTTGTAGATTACCTGGGGCTTGGAAACCTGCAGCTCGTATCCTTCTCGACGCATATTTTCAATCAGAATGGAGAGATGGAGTTCCCCGCGGCCGGAAACCTGCCAGGCATCTGTGCTTTCTGTATCTTCTACCCGAAGGCTGACATTAGAGATAATTTCACGATAAAGTCTTTCCCGAAGCCTACGGGAGGTAATATGAGTACCATCCTGACCGGCTAAAGGACTGTTATTTACGGAAAAGGTCATCGAGAGGGTAGGTTCGTCCACGGTGATCACAGGCAAAGCATCGGGATGATCCGCTTCAGTAATTGTTTCGCCGATGTTGACATCATCAATCCCGGATAAAGCGATAATTTCTCCGGCGGTTGCGGAAGGGACTTCTGTTTTTTTCAAGCCCTGATAGACAAAGAGCTTGGCAATTTTTTGCCGTTCAACCTTCCCGTCGTGCCTGATCAGGGAGACACTATCCCCTGATTTAACAGAGCCTCGGTTTATTTTCCCGATAGCATATTTCCCCAGATAGTTGTCATGGTCTAAGTTGGCTACTCTCATTTGAAAGGGTCCTTCTGCTACTTGAGGAGGGGAAACGTGATCAATGATGGTTTCAAAGAGGGGTTCCAGGTTTTCCCCCGTATCTTCCATCTCTCCCTGGGCTGTTCCGGAACGGGCTGAGGTGTAGACAATGGGAAAATCTAATTGCTCTTCTGAAGCGCCCAGTTCCACAAATAAATCGAATACTTGGTCAATGACCTCATGAGGCCGGGCATCCGGCCGGTCAATTTTATTAACGACCACAACCGGTTTTAAATTAAGTTCCAAAGCTTTTCTTAAAACGAACTTTGTTTGAGGCATGGGACCTTCAAAAGCATCTACTATTAATAAAACACCGTCCACCATCGATAAGGCACGTTCTACCTCACCGCCAAAGTCAGCATGACCGGGGGTGTCCAGAATATTTATTTTCGTATTTTTATAGGTGACAGCGGTATTCTTTGCTAAAATAGTAATACCCCTTTCTTTTTCAAGGGGATTGGAATCCATCACTCTTTCTGCTACAGCTTCGTTCTCATGAAAAATACCGCTTTGTCGAAGCATACCATCTACTAATGTGGTCTTGCCATGGTCTACGTGGGCAATAATGGCAATATTGCGAATGTTTGGTGCCATAAAATTCCTCCTAAAATTGGGCTCCCTATAGTATAACAACTTATTTTCCCGGTTACAACATTTCTTACTTTTAGTTTCGTTAAATTAATGTTATTTTTCCCAGATTATTTTTACATATGAGTGTGTTCAGAGCAGTGATTTATGGCTGCCACCTGTAGATAATACGCTGAAGCGAGAAAGGGATGAGGTTTGGGATGTGGCAAGATGTTAATTGGCGGGATTGGGGAATAATACTAAAACTAGATCCTGATAAGAAGATCAGGGAAGATATTTTAAAAGAAATCCTTTCTTATAGCGGGATTGATGCGGTTATTGTCGGGGGGACCCAGAATATTACCCGGGATAATACGGAGGTGCTTCTCCAGATAATACATGATGCGGATTATGAGGGACCATTGATTCAGGAAATTTCTGAACTTCAGGCGGTTTCTGTCAACGTGGACGGTTACCTGTTACCGGTGGTTTTGAATGCCGGGCATCGGGACTGGTTTATCGGGCAGCATTTAACAGGTATCAAAGCTTTGGGACATCTGATCAATTGGTCACAGGTTTTAGTTGAGGCTTATGTAATTTGCAATCCCGATAGTGCCGCTGCCCGGCGTACACAGGCGATTGTTCCCGACCGGGAGGACCTCCTGGCCTATCAGACATTGATCGAGGAGGTGTATGCCTTGCCTATTTTATATGTTGAATACAGCGGCCGCTATGGAAATCCGGATTGGCTGAAAGCATTAAAAGAAAGACGGAAAAAAGCGCACATCTTTTATGGGGGCGGTATTGAGAGTGTCCCACAGGCGGAGGAAATGGGATCTCTTGCCGATACCATTATTATCGGTAATCTCATTTACCGGCAACCCCAAAAACTTATGGAAATATTGGATCACAGGAGTAAAAAATCTTTTTTACAAGAGGCGTATCATGATTGATAAGGATAAAATACCGGAAAGTGTATGGAGGACTTTGGAAACCCTTCAGTTCCATGGTTATGAAAGTTTTTTGGTGGGCGGGGCGGTACGGGATCTTCTAATGGGCAAAATCCCCCAGGATTTTGATATCTGCACGGCAGGAACCCCCGAAGAGGTGAAAAAACTGTTTCCCAAAGTGGTAGAAACGGGTCTTCCTTTCGGTACCGTGACGGTGATTGAGGAATCCCTTGGAGTGGAGGTAACCACCTTTCGCGCGCGGGACTCCGCACTAAAGGCCCAGGTTGAAAAAAATACGGTCAGGGAGGATGTTTCGGCTCGGGATTTTACTATTAATGGTTTGCTTTTTGACGGCAAAGAATTAATTGATCTGGTAGGTGGCCTGCCGGACCTTCTTGGGGGAAAAATCAAAGGGATTGGTCAGCCCTGTAATAGATACCGGGAAGATCCTTTACGGATGATCCGGGGCATTCGCTTCCATTGTCAGCTTGGTTTTGAAATCGAAAAAAAGACCTTAGAGGCGATATTTCCCCAGGCTTATTTGATTGAAAGGGTGGCGCCGGAAAGAATTCGGGAAGAATTGATTAAAATTCTGATCAGTGAGCAGCCGGCATCCGGTTTTAATCTTCTTCATCAGACCGGTCTGTTAAAGTATATTTTGCCGGAGTTGGAAAACTGTTTCGGCTTTGAACAAAGGAATCCTCATCATAATCAGGATGTTTTTCACCACATTATGACGGTGCTGGAGAAGACATCTCCTGATTTGATCCTGCGCCTGGCAGCACTTTTTCATGATATCGGTAAACCTGTAACCTTTTCTTTAGATGAAAAGGAGGTAGGGCATTTTTACGGTCACGAGCTGCAGAGTCAAAAAATGACTGATGAGATCATGTCACGACTGAAGTGGGACCGCAAAACAAAGGATCAGGTCACTCTTTTAGTAGGTGAACATATGCATCATCTCTCCCCGATGAAAGGAAAAGCATTGAAAAGAATGCTTAATCGGCTGGGAAAAGAAAATATGGAGCGCCTTTTGGATTTGCAGGCTGCTGATCTCAAAGCTTGCTCTTCTTCCCAGGATTCATTAAGCATTGAAGTAATAAAAAAGGAGATCAACCGAATTCTGGCTACCCAGGAGCCAATTTCCCTGAAGGATTTGGCCATTGGGGGGAAGGATCTGATCGAGATAGGCTATCCGCCGGGACCGGAGATCGGCAAAGCACTGCACCTGCTTTTAGAAAAAGTGCAGGAAAACCCCGGGATTAATTCTTCAAAGGAGCTTAAAAAACTGGCCCGAGGGTTCAGGCCAATTTTTTAAGGGTAAGATGTAATTATTCCGGAAAACAAATACTGTTACCGATGAATTCTCTCAGGATAGAATTGAAGGGAATTTGTGCCGTATCCATAGGCTGAAAAAAGGATAATAGACTTATGAGTCGTTCTTTTATATCATAATAGGGACTGTCTTTTTTGATCTCTTCCAAGATTGGCGGAGCCAATGCACTAAGGGCATTCATTTCATAGATCAAGCTGGAATTAATCATGACATCCGCTTCTTCCTGATATTTAAAGACATTGTTATTTTCACCCCGACGTACACTGGGCCATTGTTTCAAGGTATTTTCAGGGGAGAAGCCCCTGGAACGGGCATCTCTGACCATACGCCGGATCATCCGTACCTCTGTCGTAGGGGTTCTGTTGATAAGATCTACATTGAGCTCGAAAAGAGCGCTGATATAAATCTTATAAAAAACATTTTTATTACCGGAAGGAATTAATTTGGGATTTAGGGCATGAATTCCTTCAATAATGAGGATTTCATCATCGTTCAAACGCATGGTTTTTGTCTCTTTTTTACGTGTTCCGGTAAGAAAATCGAAAAGAGGTGTCTCAACCGTTTCACCTTTGATCAATTCTTTGATATGTTTTTGTAAAAGGGCCACGTCCAGAGCTTTGATGGTGTCAAAATCATAATTACCGTTTTCATCACGAGGCGTCTGTTCACGCTCCACAAAGTAATCGTCCACGCCCAGGGAGATAGGCTTGAGACCATTCACCCTTAGCTGAATGGCAAGCCGCCGGGTAAAAGATGTTTTGCCTGATGAGGATGGGCCGGAAATCAAAATGACCCGTATTCTGCGCCGTTGGCTTAAGATCATATCCGCAATATTAACGATTTTCTTTTCTTGCAGGGCTTCTGCCAGGCTGATTAGTTCCAAAGTTCTGCCGGAACTGATATACTCATTGATATCGCTAACCAATTCCAGGTTAATATTCTCTAAACCTTTCTGGGATTCTTCATAGGTTGCTGCTAATTTTTCCGGAAGGATCAAGGGTAAGTCCTGATCTCTTTGGGAAAAATTCACGATAAAACCGTCGTAAAAGGGAATTACCTGAAAAGGTTCCACCAATGAGGTATGGTCATGAGCCGGATAGATCGTTTTAATTATCCGATCGTTGATTTGATAGTGATAATAGCCATGTTCATATTTTAAAAGAGAGATCTTAAGGTCCTGCCGTACTTCCTCCTGGAGTTTCAAATTTAATTGCTTTACTTCGCGGATGGAGAGGGCCGAGTTTAGCAGACGGCAAAAAACCCCCTCGGGGATGGAGTAAGCGATCTTTAGGGTGTCATCGGGAAATAGATCTTGCACCGTTTTAATCAGGATTAATTTAACGGTTTGCCGGGATAAATTCAAATGAGTTTCTTGCATTTTTTCACCTTCATTCTTTAATTATTTCGGGGGGTGCTTGCATATTGTTTTTCCAGAGGAAGGAATGCTCAGTGAAGCGCCCCAGCACCTCGGTGGTTTCGGAAATGGTCATAAAAGCATGAGCATCGATGCTTAAAACCAGGTCCTTTAAACGGGCCAATTCAAATTGATTGACGACACAAAAGATTACATCTTTATCAATTTGTTGAAAACCTCCTCTGCCATGCATCAGGGTTACCCCACGGTTCAGCTGATTCATAATGGCATCTTTGATCTCATGGGAATAGTTAGAAACGATCATAGCGGTAAGCTTTGTGTTTAATCCTTTCAGTACCAGATCGACGGATAATCCGCTGACCAAGATACTGATGATGCTGTACATTGCCGGTTCCAAGCCAAAGATTAAAGCTGCCATCCCAATGATAAACAGGTTGGACAGAGAGGACACTGTTCCGATACTGATACCCAGTCTTTTTCGTAAGACAATGCCAACGACGTCAATCCCACCGGAGGAACCGGACTGACGGATAATAATGCCACCCCCCACGCCCATAAGAATCCCGCCAAAAATGCTGGCCAGCAAGGGATCGTTGGTATATGTTGTTGGGTTGACATACTCCAATAAAATTGATTGGAGGGAGATGGCGAGAATGGTATAAGTGATGAAACGAATGTTTAATTCCTTTCGTGCCCATATCATAATGGGAATGTTATAAAGGGTAATTAAAAGTCCTACCGACCAGGCAGTAAAATGGTTGGTCATAATGGCCAAACCGGAGATACCCCCGGAGACCAGATGGTTGGGCATTATAAAAACATTTACTGCAAGGGCGATAAAGATCGAGCTTAAGATAATTAAAATTATATCTCGCCCGACTTCTTTGACTTTCACAAGTATCACTATCCTTTTCATGTCATTTGCCTATATAATAGTAGTATTGAAGTTGTTTATCAAGCACCTGGACAGCAAATTTTTTTAAAGAACAAAATATTAAAATCTAAAGGAGAATTTATTATGTTTCCCTTGACCCATTCACTGACGGCTCAAAAATTAATCGAGAATCCTGGAGCCAGGGCGATTCTGGGCAGCGTTTTTCCTGACCTGGCCAACGTGATTGGTCTCCATCGGGATGAGACCCATGAGATGGGTCTGGATTTTTATCGATTTTGCCATAATCATTATCAGGAACACCTTGATTTTGCCCGAGGAGTGATCAGTCATGGCGCCAATCCCCAGGGACTGGATTTTTATGCTGATCAGTCTTTTGCTGGACAAAACCAGGGATATTGTTTCCAGCGGGGCTCCATAATTGTAGATCAGGTGGTAAAAACCTGCGGGATTCCCAAACAAATGGGTTTATGGAAAGCTCATAATTTTATTGAAATGACCTATGATGTCATTACCGCCGAACGATATCCCTATTTGCTGCAAGATTTTCAGGAAGCATTGGCAGATAAAGATGCCATCGAGGATTGCTCCATGATTTTAGGAAAATATTTTCAGATTGACCGGGGGAAAATTAAAGCAGCTTTTCTGAAAATGCCTGAATTTTTTTGTTTGAATGAGGTCACCCCCCTGCATTTAGCGGAGAAATATGCCCTGCAATTGCAAAAAAGACATGGCATATACCAAGCTGACCCTCCGGCGATGGCCGAAGTTTTGGCAGAGGCTCGGGATCTGGTAGAAGATGAGTTTATGCCTTTTATGGATGGAGTTTATGAACGGTTATGCCAACTAATGGCTCAATTTCCCAAGTAAAAGAAGGATTGAGGAAACCTATTACGATATGGTAAAATATATTTTATAGGCTTTAGTAGATAGCAAGAAAGCAAAGCATTTTTTACGATATATTTAAGATGAGTGTGATTGTGAGGAGGAAAAGGGATGAAGAAAATCATGTCCGGGAATGAAGCCATCGCCCGCGGCGCTTTTGAAGCGGGATGTTTGGTCGCAGCAGCGTACCCAGGCACACCAAGTACAGAAATTCTGGAGAATATTGCCCAGTATCAGGAGATTTATGCTGAGTGGGCGCCTAATGAAAAAGTGGCGGTAGAGGTCGTTTGTGGTTCCTCCATTGGGGGAGCTCGCTCTTTGGCAGCTATGAAGCATGTGGGATTAAATGTGGCGGCGGATCCATTATTCACCATTGCTTATGAAGGTGTTAACGGAGGTTTGGTGCTGGTCTCGGCAGATGATCCGGGAACCCACAGTTCTCAAAATGAGCAGGATAACAGGCTTTATGCCCCCTTTGCCAAGGTGGCGATGCTGGAGCCCTCTGACAGCCAGGAATGCAAGGATTTTGTCAAAGAGGCTTTTGCCCTCAGCGAACAATTTGATACCCCGGTTTTATTCCGTGTTTCTACCCGGGTCTGTCATAGCAAGAGTCTGGTGGAATTAGGGGAAAGAGTGGAAGTAGGAGTTAAGGATTACCAAAAAAATATTAAGAAATATATTATGGTTCCCGCTCATTCCAAAGTAAGACATTTTGATGTTGAGGAGAGGCTTCTAGCCCTTCAGGCTTATGCCAACCGTTCGACCTTGAACCGCATTGAATGGGGCAAGAAAAAAATCGGTATCATTACCAGCGGTATATCCTACCAGCATGCGAAAGAAGTCTTTGGAGACAAAGCTTCTTATCTGAAAATTGGATTTAGTCACCCTCTGCCGGATAAAATGATCAAGAGCTTTGCCAAGGCCGTGGACAAGCTTTATGTGGTTGAAGAGGGTGAGCCATATTTGGAAAACGCAGTTCGGGCTTTAGGGATCAACTGTATCGGCAAGGAATTCATTCCCCGTTGCGGCGAATTAACGCCCCAGATTATTCGTCAAGCCTTGCTGCCCAGTAAAAAAACCGCATCTTATCAAACGGATCTGACCATACCGGCCAGACCCCCTGTTTTATGTGCCGGATGTCCCCACCGGGGAATATTCTATGCGGTCAGCAAGCATAAGGATGTCATCGCCACCGGAGATATCGGTTGTTATACCTTAGGCATGGCCCCGCCTTTAAATGTGACGGATATTGTGATCTGTATGGGTGCCGGTATATCTGCCGGACTGGGCTTTAAACGGGCTGCCATGCAAGGAGGAAGGACAGATAAGGTTTTTGGCTTCATTGGAGATTCCACCTTTTATCATTCCGGCATTACAGGATTAATTGATGCTGTTTATAATAATACGCCCATGGTGACGGTAATTCTGGATAATAGTATTACCGCCATGACCGGCCATCAGGAAAATCCCGGTACGGGGAAAACCCTGCAAGGTAAACCGGCGCCGGTGATTGATATTGAAGGATTGGTGAAAGCGGTAGGCATACAAGAGAAAAATATTCGGGTGGTAGATCCCTATGATTTGACGGCAACCAAAAAAGCGGTACAGGAAGCTTATGATGCCACAGAACCTTTTGTTATTATTACCAAGCAACCCTGTGCTCTGCTGAAACCGGTACAGAAAAAACGGGCCCAACTTCATTGTGTCATCGACCAGGAGAAATGTACCAAATGCAAATCTTGTCTGCGCATTGGCTGCCCTGCCATTTCCTTTAAAAATGATCAGATGAACATTGATCAGGCCTCTTGTAATGGGTGTACCTTATGCCGTCAGGTATGTAAATTTGATGCCATTGAAAAGGTGGGTGAGTAGAATGTCTGAGACGAAGAGCGTTTTATTAGTCGGCGTTGGGGGTCAGGGGATTATTCTTGCCTCGAAGATTTTATCCGAGGGCTTAATACAATTAGGCTATGATGTAAAAATGTCCGAAATCCACGGTATGGCACAAAGGGGCGGCAGTGTGACCACCCAGATAAGATATGGGGAAAAGGTTTATTCCCCTATCATTGACCGGGGGGAGGCAGATGTAATTCTCGCTTTTGAGAAGGTAGAGGCCTTACGCAGTCTGCCCCACTTAAAAAAAGGAGGGAAACTTTTGATCAACGATCATGAGATCTATTCCCTGCCCGTCTTAATCGGTCAACAGGCCTATCCGGAAAATATCATTGACAAGATCCGGGAACAGGTGGAACATGTTAAGGCCTTTGATGCCGTATCTATGGCGGAAGAATTGGGCAACATCAAGACGCAGAATATGATATTGCTAGGTGCCTTAATCAAAGCTCTGGAGCTGGACCATGTTGAATGGAGCGAACTTGTAAGAGATCATCTCCCGGAAAAGGTACATGATCTCAATCTGAAGGCATTAGAGGCGGGGATGAATGTATAATTTCTGCCAGAGATTTTCGGGAAGCACATCTTTTATCCGGATTTCATCATAGTTTCTTTTTCCAGTAAAAATGGTAGCGGGATAATCAATTAATGAGGGAGCAGCTTCGTTATTTTCATGAATAACTGGGGCTGTTCCCTTTTCTTTGGCCTCATTTAGATAGCGGTGCACCAGATCGTCTTCCCCCACATTGAGAATGAGATCTCTTAATTGGCCGGCTTCTTCGGAATGGGGGAGACATACAAAGGATTGACAAACAAAGGAGCGGGCGGGGTGACGGCGGCAGATTTTTTGTTCCCGGTCTAAAAAAATACAGGATTGATCGGGGTTTCTTTTTAAGCAGATGTCCAGCACCGGTCCGGTACCGGTAACTTTACAGTATTGATGAATAAAGGGAGTGAGGGGAAGGGTGGGATCTTTCAAATATGTAAGGATGTCGATTGAGGTGAGGGGAATCCGCTCATAGCAGCACCCGTCACAGCCTTTGCAATTCTCCACATATTTTTCCTGGAACTGATTTAAAGCATTCAAATAGTCTTGAATCGTAGCGTTCTCATCTAATATTTCTAAATCATAGCCGAAGGCATCATCAAATTGAGCCAAGAAAACATTGATATTCATAAGAATTCCTTTCCAGACGCAGGTCCTGATTCTTTTTATATTTTTTCTGCAAATTTTCTTTTTTTCCTGCTTCGATATAATGCGGAAGAATAGAAAACTTGGCTTGTCTAAGCCGTAGGCTGAGGAGAAGCCTTATTTACACTTATACTTTCAACCTTTAAGAACTTATATTTTATGAAAGCAAAATAAAAAGAGGGCGCCGAAACGCTCCCTTTTCATAAATTCCGCTAACTATTCTTGGCTAATTTAATCATTAAGCTCGTGAGAGTTGCTTGTTCCTCAGGAGTTGCTACTTCCCAAAGTTCTTTCAAAGCCTTGTTCTCAGGAATATCCGGACTAATATTATTGGCCAGGTAACTACCGAAAGTTTGAGCAAGCTGGGTAATTTCATCTTCTGAGATGCCCATATCATTAGCAAATTCCATCGCTTCTCCTAAAGAGTGTTTATACTGCTCCCAGGAAGAAGTATCCAACCTATCTAGCATTTGTTTCATTTCTTGCAATTGTACTCGCCTCCCTTTTTTAGCATGTCTATAGTATTTCACGAAAATAGATTTACATGCATTTCGGATTGGGAATTTGGGATTTGGTGCATCAGATCAAAAAAGACAGGGGAAAATGAAAAATGTGAGCGCCCCGAAGAAAGAAAGCTTGCTAAAAAAACCTAAAAAGTCTTTCCAGAAAACGGGGCGTATGTTAAGCTAAAGTATGGAAAGGAGTGGCATGATCTATGGAAGATAAAAAGCTGAAGCAAAGGGAAGAGATTCCTAAGGAATATAAATGGCGTTTAGAGGAAATTTACGCTGATGATGGGCAGTGGGAAAAGGATTTTGCCAAGATCAAAGAAATTTTGCCCCGCATGGAGGGATTCCGTAACAAATTGGGAGATTCGCCCCAGTCCTTGTTAGGTTGTCTTAGATTACAGGATGAGATCGGACAGATTTCTGATCAGGTATTTGTTTATGCCAATATGAGGAAAGATGAAAACAATGCCAACTCAAAATACCAGGGAATGAAGGATCGGGCCCAAGGGCTGATGGTGGCTATTGGGGAAGCCTTGTCCTTTATTCAGCCGGAGATTCTGGCCATTGATTCTGAAACTTTGAATGAATATTTAAACCGGGAACCGGGGCTTTCCTTATATCAGTTTTATTTGGAAGAAATTCTGCGCATGAAGGAGCATACCTTATCTCCCCGGGAAGAAGAGATTATTGCCATGTCCGGGGAATTGGGCGCCGGTCCGAAAAATATTTTCAGTATGCTCAATAATGCGGATATTAAGTTTCCAGAAATTACCGATGAAGAAGGAGACCGGGTGGCGATCACCCACGGCAACTATATTAAGTTCATGGAAAGTGAGGAGCGACAGGTGCGTATGGATGCCTTTAAAGGCCTGTATGATACCTATGGCAAACAAAAAAACACCTTAGGGGCTTTATTAAATGCTAGTGTGAAAAAGGATATTTTCTATGCCCGGGTCCATAAATACGGATCCGCCCTGGAAGCATCCCTCTATGATGACAATATACCGGTGCGAGTTTATGACAATCTAATTAAAACAGTGCGCAGCCATTTAGGGCTTTTTTATCGTTATGTCGCCTTGAGAAAAAGGCTGCTTGGGCTTCCGGAGCTTCACATGTATGATATTTATGCTCCTTTAGTCAAAGAAATGAAAAGCAAAATCCCCTACGAGGAAGCTGTAACCATGGTTGAAAAGGGGCTGGCACCTTTGGGAGAAATTTATCTGACTGATTTAAAGCAAGGCATCCGTAACGGTTGGGTGGATGTGATGGAGAACGAGGGCAAGACTTCCGGGGCCTATTCCTGGGGCGCATACGGCACTCATCCTTATGTACTGATGAACTACCAAAACAATTTGGACAATGTTTTTACCCTGGCCCATGAGCTGGGACATTCTCTGCACTCTTATTATTCATGGCAGACCCAGCCCTATATTTATTCTTATTACAAGATTTTTGTGGCCGAGGTGGCTTCTACCGTCAATGAAACTCTGCTCACCAAATATTTATTGGCCAATGCGGCTGATGAAAAACAAAAAATGTATCTGATTAATCATTATCTGGAGGAATTCCGGGGAACGGTTTTCCGCCAAACCATGTTTGCGGAATTTGAAAAGATTATTCATGAAAAGGCTGAGGCCGGTGAACCTTTAACCACCGAAGCTTTCTCAGAAATTTATTATCAATTAAATCAAGACTATTACGGTCCGGATATGGCGATGGATCAGGAAATTGCTTTGGAATGGGCGCGCATTCCCCATTTTTATAATGCTTTTTATGTCTATAAATATGCCACCGGTTTTTCTGCCGCTTCCGCCTTAGCTCAGGGCATCCTGGAGGAGGGTCAGCCGGCGGTGGATCGTTACCTGAAGTTTCTGCAAAGCGGAGGCAGTGATTATCCCATTAATCTTTTACAAAAAGCGGGCGTGGATATGAATGAGCCCCATCCCATCGAGCAAGCCTTGAAAGTATTTGAGGAGATGCTGGTGGAAATGGAAAAAATGGTTTAAATATATTTAGAAAGGGGAGAGACTATGGGTTATGATAAAAAATTATGGCAGGAGGCAGTAGCCTTCCACGGTCACAGCTGCCCCGGGCTGGCTATCGGTTTTCGGGCGGCGGTGCTTGCCTTGGAGAAGTTGGGCGTAGACCGGGCCGAGGATGAAGAATTGGTAGCCATTGTAGAGACGGATGCCTGCAGCGTTGATGCCATTCAAGTTATTGCCGGTTGCAGCATCGGCAAAGGAAATTTGCTTTATAAAAATCACGGTAAACAAGCCTTTACCATTGGTAATCGGAAAACAGGTCGGGGAGTACGGGTTTATGTTGATCCCTCTCAATTACCTGTAGATCGTGATGATCGGGAAGCGCGGAGGGAGATGATCCTCTCTGCTCCGGCGGAGGATTTTTGTAAAATAGAAAATGTGAGTTTACCTCTGCCGGAAGAGGCCCGCATCTTTTTATCGGTAGAATGTGAGTCTTGCGGGGAAAAACTGTCCGAAGCCAGAGCACGCTTGGAAGACGGTAAGATAGTTTGTCTGGCCTGCTTTCATGATTATCAAAGAGGATGGTAAAATAATCTTCGCTTGCTAAGATTGTTCTTTCGGGAACAAAAAGAGTCTGAAGAGCGTCTAAGATAAAAGATAATTTTGGCATCAACAAGAAAATATTTGACTTCTTGTTAGACAGACGTATGGAAGAAAGGGAACGTAAGGCATGAAAAAATTTGGTTTTGCAGGGTTGGTTATTTTTTTATGGTGCAGTGTGTTAGGGGGAGGGGTGCTGGCCACTGGGAGTATTGCGGCATCCATTACCCTGACGGTCAATGACCGTTTGGCTTATTTGGATCAGCGGCCTGCGATGTTGGATGTGCCGGCATTGGTGGATCAAGGAGTTACCCTGGTACCGATGAGATTTGTGGGGGAAGCCCTGGGCAGTACGGTGCATTGGTCCCCGGAAAATCGCCGGATTACCATGAAGCAGGGAGTGAGCCAAGTTATTCTCGAGGTGGGAAAAACCACGGCTCAGGTGAATGGAGAGGATCAAGGGTTAATCATACCTCCTAAAATCAAAGATGGGAGAACCTTGGTACCCCTGAGATTTATTGCCCAGGCCTTTGGCTGTCAGGTAGATTACGAGAATCAAACGAAAAAGATTACCATTTCCCGACCCAATAATCCGCCTCAAAGTAATTTTACCGTGAACAAAACGGTAGCTGACGTGGGGGAAGAAATTGTTTATCAGGATTTAAGCACAGATCCGGATGGTGATGCCATTGTGGATCGGCTCTGGATGAATCAGAAAGAATACTTTTACGATCCGGGGATCTATGTGGTTTCGCTAAAAGTAAAGGACAGCCGGGGAACCTGGAGTGAATGGTTTGAGCAAACCATTGAGATTATCGGCGAGCCTAATACCAAGCCGGTGGCTCAGTTTAGCACCGACCGCACCAAGGTCTATGTGGATGAACCGATCCTTTACACTGACGAGAGCTTTGACCCGGACGGAGATGAAATTGTTGAATGGAATTGGCAAAACAAAAAGGATTCCTTTGCCATCCCAGGCACCTATTATGTCAGCCTGGAGGTTAAAGACCGACGGGGCGGCTGGAGTTCTAAATATTTGCAAGTCATTGAGGTTCTGGAAAAACCCAATGTACCTCCTGTAGCCAAGTTTTCTCTCCAAAGCACCACGATCGATCAAGGGGTAACCATTGCTTTTACCGATGAAAGCTTTGACCCGGATGGGGATGGGGTCACGGAAGTCCAATGGACGGGGAAACAAAGGGCTTATTTTAAAGCAGGGAAGGTACCTGTGACCTTAAAGGTGAAGGATGGCCGTGGCAAATGGTCGGAGCCCTTTACCGTAGAATTGAATGTGACCGATAAAGTGGTGATGACGGAGTTGGAATATAACCTTCATTACCCATTATCCGGGGAAATCGTTAACTTAAACGGGATTAACCCATTGAACTTTCCGGTTGTCAAGCCTGTTGCCAAAAGCTTCGACGATACGGTGCTCATCATATCCAACAGCCCGGAAACAGTAAAAGAAAGCGGGATCCTATATCAGGATACGGTATGCGGTTCCGTGCGCTTGATTTATTCACATAAAAATGTTTCCTCCGGCAAGAAGAAAGTTTATATTTTGGCGGAAAATCCAGGCATGAAAAATACTGTGATTACTGTGAATAAGAAGGGAACAGGCGGGCCATCCACGGATGATTTAGCCATCGGCAAAAATGGAGTGGCGCGGTTTTTATCATCAAATTTAAAGGATTCCTATACTTTGGCACCGGGACAGGTTATCGTATTGGACGGATCCGGAGCCGGAGGTATTCTTGCTACAAATCAAAGCATCTATGCTATGATGGATTTAACAACGACGGAGAATGTGAAGTTTACCTTTGTTATGGTAGATGCCGGAAGTGATGTTTTAACCACCTGCGCCGGTCTGCCAATTCTGGAGCGGGATGTGCACCAAAGAGGGACTTTTTTTGGGGCTAACCGAACCTATCAATTGGATGTAACAGGGGATCAACCGGTACGGTTCTCTCTCGCCGACAGCAACTCCGATTATCATCTGGGTGGAATGGATGCGATTACCGGACAGCAAGTGATCAATAAGGGGAATTATGGCTTGATGTATAAATTAGTCATCAATGCCGGGTCCAGAATGGGATTATTAACAAATCCCCGGGGTGGCTTGTTTATGGGTGCAGGAATGCTTCCGGACGGTTCTGTTTATGGACTGCCCAATACCGGCTTTGTTTCCAACGGTACCCAAGCGGTGATGAATCTGGTTATGAATCAATATGATCAATCAGAGTTCCTTTTCACACCTCCGGTTTCATCTTATATGCCGGTGATGTTCCTATTTGTCCCCTATTAAGCATGACCTTTCATTGGATCACAAAAAAACACCTCGGCGTGGCACGCCGGGGTGTTTTTTTGCTCCACGTATAGGGTTTACCACGGGGACGTTTTGTTTGCCGCCATCAACCCGGCATAATTTTCAGAATAGATATTATTAAAGATAAAGATGGAACCTATTGCCAAGATAATACGTCAAACTAATAAACAATTCGCTAAGGGAAAAATAACTTAAGGAGCGTGCTGATCATGAAAAGAGCCGAAATACGGGTATTGATTGCCTTATTGGCAGGGTTAATGATCCTGGGAGCAGGAGTGCCTCTATCCATGGCTGCGCTCAAGCCACCTGCCCTCATGGTAGAATCTAATCCACCTTTTTAACGGAAACAATCATGGGGGTATGGATTAAAAAGAAAAACCAGGTTAATCGTTCGCCTGTCCTATGACGTTACTAAAGCAATGTCTTCCTGATATTTTAGAATAAAATTGAAGGTGTCTTTAATTCTTTCGTCCTCCAGCGATTCAATATTTAGAGCTAACAATACCTTTGCCCAGTCCAGGGTTTCGGCGATACTGGGTTTTTTGCGCAGCTTTTGTTTACGCAGTTGCTGAATAAAATCCACAATTTGCTGGGACAGCTTTTCAGATATTCCCGGCACTTTTGTTTTGATAATTTCTAATTCCCGATCAAAGTCAGGATAATCTATGAAATAATGGACACATCGGCGTTTCAAGCCGTCGCTGAAATCCCGGGAGCCATTGCTGGTCAAAAACATCATGGGGATGGATTTTGCTTTTACCGTGCCAAATTCGGGAATGGTAACCTGAAAATCAGACAGAGCTTCCAAAAGAAAACTTTCAAATTCTTCATCGCTTTTATCGATTTCATCAATCAAAAGCACCACCGGTTTTTCTGAAAGAAAAGCTTTCAGCAAGGGACGAGCCAGAAGAAAGTCGGGAGAAAAGATATCCTTTTGGGCGGAAGTCCAATTGGAATCATTTTTCGTAGTTGATTGCAAATATAAAAGCTGCTTTTGGTAATTCCATTCATAAAGGGCCTGATGTTCGTCCAGCCCTTCATAACACTGGAGTCGAATCAATTCCATATCAAAAGCCTGAGCCATGGACTTGGCCAGTTCTGTTTTTCCAACGCCTGCCGGACCTTCTAACAGAAGGGGTTTTTTTAAGAGAGAAGATAAACTTAAGATCGTGGCCAGGTTATGGTCGCATAAATAGTCTTCCCGTTTTAAATTTTCTTTAATTTCCTCAATAGACAGCATTTCAAACCTCCGCTGTATCGTATCATATAAATCAGTATATCATAAAAAAAAATTGAAATATAGACTGGGGAAAAAAGATCTTTCCTATGGTATGATAAAGATATATATGGAGGAAAATTTCTATGGAAAAGAAGCTATTATCATTTGTTCATGCTTTACGCCATGGGGGTCTGAAGGTTTCTCCCGGAGAGTTAATGGATGCGCTGACCTCCATTGCCACTTATGGTATTGAAGATCCGGAACAGTTTTATATCTTGTTAAAGGCTACACTTGTAAAAAGTGAAACGGATGGCGCGATTTTTGATCTAGCTTTTCGCTTATTTTTCCGGGAAGAGGCGGAGAAGCCTGGAGATTTGCAGAAGCCGGATTCCAGCACCGGATTTGGTACAAGCACTGATGGCTCCGGTACCGGAAAAGCCGGTATGGGGCGGGCCTCCAGGGCTCTTTATGAAGCCGTGACAAAGGGGCACTCGGAAGATTTGATTTCCATGGCTGAAAAGATTCTCTCCGGTCTGGACATGGAAGAGGATCGTGTGGATCAGCTCCTGTTTCAGTTAAAAGTAAAGATGGAATGGTTTATGGTGGAAAATGCCCTGGAGCGTGGGGGGGAAGAAGGTCAGGAAAATCTTCAGCTTTTAAAGGATCTTGAGCAATACATCCGCTATCGTATCGAAAAAATCCTGGTAGAAAAGAAAGGGGATCAGGGTTTAAAAGATTTACTCACTGAAGAGAACTTAATGGAAAAGGATTTTGCCGCTTTAAATGAATTTCAGGTAAAGGAAATGGAGAAAAGGGTAGCTCGATTGGCCCATCAATTAGCGTCCCGTTATTCCTACCGCTTTAAAGCCTCAAAATCAGGACGGGTTGATATGAGACGGGTTTTGAGAAAGGCTGCCCGTCTGGGTCGTACCCCGGAAAAACTGCTGTATCGGGACAAGGTGATGAATAAACCCAGCATGATCGTATTGTGTGATATTTCCGGCTCTGTTTCGGTCTACTCTGCTTTTCTCTTGCAGCTGGTATATGCTATGAGCCGCCGTTTTCATGATCTGAAGGCCTTTTTATTTGTTGATGAAATCGCAGAGATTACTGCGCAAATCAAAACCAATCATATGAGGGAGGGTATTGGTCAAGCCATTACCCAAACCCGATGTTCCCGTTTGGGTATTTCCAACTTTGGTCAGGTGTTTGAACTTTTCAATCAGAATTTTGGTCACATTTTAGACAGAAAAACAACAGTGATTATATTAGGGGACGCTAAAAATAATTGGTATCCCCCCCGCCAGGAAGAATTAAAGTTGATCGCCCAAAAGGCGAAGCAGGTTTATTGGCTGAACCCGGAACCAAAAGAAAAATGGAATCAGGATGACAGTATTATCGGGCTCTATGGTAAGTATTGCCAAGGCGTCATGGAGTGCCGCAATTTGGACCAGTTGGAACAAGCGGTACGAAAAATAATGTAAATTAAAATGGGCAAAAAATGAATATTGCTATTCAATACCTGAAGTGATAATATAGAAATAATATTTATTTTTTCGGATAATTTAATATTAAACGAATGATGATGGAGGGGAAAGATTTGTTGATGACTGGTGCTCAGGCAGTCGTCGCCGGCTTAAAAGCAGAAGGGGTGGAACTGGTTTTTGGATATCCCGGCGGCGCAGCGTTAAATTTATATGATGCTCTTTATGACTCCGGTATTACCCATATTCTTGCCAGACACGAGCAAGGTGCTGCTCATGCTGCGGACGGTTATGCTCGTTCCACAGGCAAGGTGGGGGTTTGCCTGGCCACATCCGGCCCAGGGGCAACCAATTTGGTGACCGGGATTGCCACCGCTAATATGGATTCGGTTCCCATGGTGTTTATTACCTCCCAGGTAGGTACCTCTTTAATCGGCAAGGACTCCTTCCAGGAGGCGGATATTACCGGAATTACCACGCCCATTACGAAACACAATTTTTTGGTGAAACGGCCTCAGGATTTGATGAAAACTGTGAAAGAAGCTTTCTATATTGCTCGGACAGGTCGGCCGGGACCGGTATTAATTGATATTCCCAAAGATATCACTGGGATGGAAGGGGATTTTACTTATCCTGAAAGCATAAATTTGCGCGGATATCATCCTTTATTTGAAGGGGATCCTTCCAAGATCGAGGAATTAGCCGCAGCCATTAAAAAGGCTAAAAAACCAATGGTATTTGTTGGCGGCGGACTGAGAATTGCCGGGGCTTGGTCTGAGTTTGCTTCTTTTATCGAAAAAACAGGGATTCCTGTGGTATCCAGTCTCATGGGTTTAGGCTGTTTTCCTGCCGACCATGAACTATATCTGGGCATGCTGGGCATGCATGGCACTTATACGGCCAATCAAAGTGTTACCCAGTGTGACCTTTTAATCGGCATTGGTGTCAGATTTGATGACCGGGTTACCGGTCTGGTTTCCAAGTTTGCGCCGGAAGCTCTTATTGTGCACATGGATATTGATCCGGCTGAGATTAATAAAAATGTCAGAACCGATATTAAAATCCTTGGGGATTTAAAGTGGTCGCTGCCTTTACTGAGTCAAATGGCAGAGCCGGGTGATATCGCAGCATGGCAAAAGCAGGTTTTGGCTTGGAAGCAGGAAAGGCCTTTGCGTTTTGAAGAAAATGGTGATGTGATCAAACCGCAAAGTGTAGTCAAAGCTATTAGTGATATAACGGAAGGATCCGCCTTTTTGGTGACAGATGTGGGACAGCATCAGATGTGGGCGGCTCAGTATTATAACTCCAAAAAGCCCCGCAGATTTATCACCTCGGGGGGATTGGGCACCATGGGATATGGATTGCCGGCAGCCATTGGGGCGCAGTTAGGGAATCCTGATGAGACGGTGTGGGCAATCGCCGGGGATGGCGGTATTATGATGAATATTCAGGAAATCGCAACGGCGGTAGAACATCAACTGCCGATTAAAGTGGTTGTTATTAATAATCAGGGTTTGGGTATGGTACGCCAGTGGCAGAGAATATTTTATGATCAGCGATATTCTTGTTCCAGATATGGAACGGAAACGGATCTGGCCAAGGTTGCGGAGGCTTTTGGTGCTAAAGGAATAAAGGTGCAGGAACCCGGGGAATTGATTCCGGCTCTGCAGGAAGCCAATAATTATTGCGGTCCTGTGTTTATTGATGTTTTGGTTTGTGATCAGGAGAATGTATTGCCCATGGTACCCGCCGGCGCACCGATTGATCAGATGATAGGAGGTTAAGCTGTGAAACATACATTAGCCGTTCTGGTGGAAAACAGACCGGGGGTGTTAACCCATATTTCCGGTCTGATCTCCCGCCGGGCATTTAATATTGAAAGTATTACAGCCGGTTCCACCGAAGAATCGGATATGACCAGAATTACCCTGGTGGTGGATGTGGGAAATGATGACGAGCTGGAGCAGATCGTGAATCAATTGGGTAAATTAGTAGATGTCATCAAAATCATCAATCTTACCAAAGTGGATTCCATTAATCGGGATCTGGCGATGATCAAGGTTTGGGCGCTGCCTGAGCACCGCTCGGATATTGTAGACATTGTCGATATTTTTCGTGCCAAAATTGTGGATGTCCATCCGGAGACCATGGTCATCGAGTTAACCGGAGAAGAAGATAAAATTGATGCCCTCTGTGAAGTTTTGAAAGGTCACGGTATTATTGAAATTGTCCGCACCGGGAAAATTGCTTTAAGCAGAAGTGCTATTGCGGCCAAAGACAGTAAGGAGTCTTAAAAAAATATGATGTTGATAAAAATGCCTGAAAAGAACAATTTCTTTTCAGGCATTTTTTGTGGTTTTTCTTTACTCGATGCGTTCGACATAAGCTTTATCCTCGGATATTTTGGTAATACGATAAACCCTGTTGTTGGAGTCGATGTATTCATCCCCCACACTTAATGAAACCGAGGTATGGGTAAGCGTTTCGTTGTTTGCCGCATTCACCAGCCAGTAACTGGAGGAGGACTGGGGTGCGTCCTGAGGCGGGGAATTCTTAAATGTTCCCTGAGAGAATAAAAGAACCATCACCAGAAAAAGAATAAAAACAGCAGGCCAAAACTTTTTCACCGGACATCATCCTTTATTAAGCTTGCATTTCAGGTAGTTTTTCCCGCCATTCAATTCTTATGTATGCGTTATTAAATTCCAAGACTCCCACTTCTATAAGTGGGAGTTCCTATTCTTACTTCAGGTGGGGTAGATTCCCCATCTGAAGCCCCGAAGTTCAGCTTTAGCTGAACGAGTTCACTTTAGATTTTCCGGATTGAGAGGCTGCAGGCTTTGGGGAACAAATTGACCATTATCTCTGATCAGGACATCGTCAAAATAAATCTGTCCCCCACCGTATGCTTCTGTTTGGATGGAGACTAAATCCCAATGGATGGCTGACTTATTCCCGTTGAAAGCATCTTGATAGGAGGAACCGGGGGTGAAATGGAAACTGCCCATAATCTTTTCGTCAAAAAGGGTATCGTTCATAGGCTTGGTAATGTAAGGGTTTACCCCTAAGGCAAATTCACCGATGAAGCGGGCACCTTCATCTGTATCAAGGATCTTATTCAGCTTATCCGTTTGATTGCACCGGGCCTTGATGATTTTGCCCTGCTTAAATTCAAAAGAGATATTTTCGAAGGTACTTCCCTGAT
Source organism: Dehalobacterium formicoaceticum (assembly GCF_002224645.1). Classification (NCBI taxonomy): domain Bacteria; kingdom Bacillati; phylum Bacillota; class Clostridia; order Eubacteriales; family Peptococcaceae; genus Dehalobacterium; species Dehalobacterium formicoaceticum. Next base: position 755,019 of record NZ_CP022121.1, read on the forward strand.
AAGAGGTGGCCGTATTATAGGTAATGGTTCCCTCAATGGAATCTCTCACAGGAGCTGTATACACTTCTCCATCGGGAATATTAAGATGTCCGTCACATTTGATGGCGGGAATGCCCTTGATGGAAAAGCTTAAATCGGTACCGGGTCCGGTAATTTTTACCTGATCCGTTTTGTTTAAAAGCTCTACCAGGGGGTCCATAGCCTGGGACATTTTACGATAATCCAGATTACAAACATTGAAATAAAAATCACTGAAATCATCAGTACTCATTCCGGCTAACTGAGCCATGGAATTGTTAGGATATCTTAATACTACCCATTTTGTTTTGGGGACACGAATCCCATGGTGCACCGGATCGACCCAATATTTCATATATAGCTGCATTTTTTCTTCGGGTACGGCACTCATTTCATAGGAATTATCTCCCGCCCGTATGCCGATATAGGCACTCATTTCCTGCATACGCTGGGATTCCCACCGTGCAATGTACTCCAGATGCTCCTGAGTGGTATTTTGTAAAAGCACCCGGTTGATTTCAGGACCTTTAATGGAAATGAAAGGCAGACCACCGGCCTGATATATTTCCTGAATAAGTTCCTTGGCGAGTTCCGTCTCAAAGCCTGTCACTTCAATAAGCACTTTTTCACCGGGTTGTATTTTCAGGGAATATTTCACAATATTCTCGGCTAAGGTATTAAATCTAGGATCTTTCATGATCAGTATCCTCCTTTAGCGGGAAAACTTCCCAAATCATATAATTCTAACAAATCTATATCAGAAAAACAATAAGAAACCAACCCCTGCCCCGTTATTATGCCAATAGATGCAAAAATATATAGTTTAATGAGGAATTTTATCATATAATGATTATATAAGAAGGGAGGTCTTGTGATGCAGGGAATGATTGTACGGTGGGTCTTAAATGCCATTGCTTTGTTGATCACGGCGGCTTTGTTTCCGGGAATTCAGATCACAGATTTTTTTTCCGCCCTGGTGGCAGCGGTAGTATTGGGTGTTGTCAATGCTGTGATTCGACCGATCGTTTTATTTTTAACGCTGCCCCTTAATCTGCTTACCCTGGGGCTTTTTACCTTTTTTATCAATGGATTTATGTTGAAAATCGTTGATAATGTTGTTGTTGGGGTTTCGATTCAGGGATTTTGGACCTTTGTTTTTGGAGCCTTGGTATTATCCATTATCAGCGGCATTTTATCTTCCCTGGTAGAAGGCCAGTAAAGAAATTTTGATTATCATATTTGTTTTCCCATATAAAACTGATATAATATTTTATGCATTTTGATCACAGTTGGAAAGAGGAGATAAAATGGCAGTTAATCTAAAGGGCAGAAGTTTACTTACGCTGATGGATTTTTCCACCAGCGAGATCAGATATTTGTTGGATTTGGCCAAAGATTTGAAGACGAAAAAGAGAAGCGGGATCTATAATTATCAGCTTAGGGGAAAAAATATTGTTTTGCTGTTTGAAAAAACGTCAACCCGTACTCGATGTGCTTTTGAGGTCGCAGCTTTGGAAGAAGGAGCCCATGTTACTTTTTTGGATTCCAACAGTTCTCAAATGGGCAAAAAGGAATCCCTGGAGGATACCGCCCGGGTTTTAGGCCGCTTTTATGACGGGATTGAATATCGGGGATATGAACAATCTGTGGTTGATGAACTGGCAAGATATTCCGGCGTACCTGTGTGGAATGGTTTAACGGATTTAGATCATCCGACACAAATATTGGCGGACCTGATGACCATTGAAGAACATGTGGCCAAACCGCTCAACAAGGTGAAAGTGGTCTATGTGGGGGATACCCGCAACAATATGACCAATGCCTGGATGTTTGGCTGTGCTAAAATGGGTATGCATTTTGTGGCTGTGGGACCAAAAGAGCTTAGCCCCAGTGAAGAAATCATGGCCAGATCCCAGGCAGTGGCTCAAGAAACCGGGGCCATTTTGGAGTTCGATTCCTCTTTAACCGGGGTAGAGGGTGCAGACGTTATTTATACCGATGTTTGGGCCTCCATGGGTGAAGAAGCTCAGATTCCGGAAAGGGTAAAGCTTTTAACACCTTATCAGGTAAATGCGGCACTATTAGAGAAAGCCGGGAACCCCGACGTCATTTTCATGCATTGCCTGCCTGCCTTCCACGATTTTGAAACGAGGATGGCCAAAGAACAGCGGGATAAAGGCTATGATATTCGTGAGGTTACAGATGAGGTTTTTCGCAGCCGTCATTCCGTTGTCTTTGATGAAGCAGAAAACAGAATGCATACCATTAAAGCGGTGCTGGTGGCCACCCTTTAGCTTCAATATCTGGCGCCTTTAATTTCTAAGGAAAGGATATGGCATGGATTATCTGATTGCTTTTTTGGAAGGAATGATTACCTTTATTTCACCCTGTTTACTGCCCATGCTTCCCGTCTATATTTCCTATTTTGCCGGGCAGGAGGGGGAGGGATCCGGATCGGGGACTTTGCTCAATGCGATAGGCTTTGTCTTGGGTTTTACTTTGGTTTTTGTTGTCCTGGGGGCCTTTGCGGGGACACTAGGCGGTTTTCTTATGAGATACAATAAGATCGTAAATCTGGCATTGGGTACGATTGTGATTCTTTTTGGATTAAATTTCATGGGACTGATCAGAATCCCATTTCTAAATACCAATCGCCAACTTACGTCAAACATTTCTAAAAGCGGCTTCTTATCTACGATGCTTTTTGGGATGGTCTTTTCGGTGGGATGGACGCCGTGTGTTGGTGCTTTTTTAGGTTCGGCTCTAATGCTGGCAGCTTCCGGAGGCGAAACGATTAAGGGGATATTTATGCTTTTATGTTTTTCATTAGGTCTGGGTATTCCTTTTATGCTCAGTGCCATTTTAATCAATCAATTAAAATCAACCTTTGACTTGATCAAAAAACATTATCGGGTGATCAATCTTATTTCTGGAGGCTTCCTGGTGCTCGTTGGTGTGATGATGGCCACAGGTCTTATGGGGAGGCTCCTCTCCCTACTAACATTTTAGGAGCGTGCTCTTATGAATCGTATGAAACCCCTTGTATTCATCATCCTGTTTTCCCTATTGATCGGTGGGGCTTATCTTGCTTATAACACCTTGACAGACCGGTATCAACCTGATTCCGCTGAGATTGATGCCGTTGATGAGACCCGGGAACAGGCTAATGATCCGAAGGATAAAAAGCCTTTAGCTCCGGATTTTATCGTCTTTGATGACCGGGGCAATGAGGTGAGGCTTTCCGGCTTCAAGGGAAAACCTGTTGTTTTGAACTTTTGGGCCTCCTGGTGTCCCCCTTGTCAAAGTGAGATGCCTCATTTCAATCAGGTATATGGTGATCTTAAAGATGATGTGGCGTTTATGATGGTAGATTTAGTTGACGGCCAGCGGGAAACCCAAGAAAAGGGTAAACAGTATATTGCCAAAGAGGGATATCAATTTCCCGTCTATTTTGATACGGAAATGAGCGGGGCAATGGCCTATGGTATTTCCAGTATACCAACAACATTTTTTATTAATAGGGAGGGATATATTGTTACCTATTACCAGGGACCTCTTGATTCCGAAACCTTAAAATCTGCCATTGAGTTAATTAAAAGTTAAGGACAGGATGAAATGATAAATACGGTATTAGTGTTGGTATTAAATATGAAATTACAGCCTGAAGGATGACTCCTTCAGGCTTTTTTGTACTTTCAGAAAGTATAACTTTTTCCTCATTCCTCTAAATGGTGGCCAGTGCGGGATAGAAATGATCACCGCATACATAATAAAAAAATAATCTGAGCAGGATATACTTGAAAACAATATATCACATCAGACGGGGGATGCTTAAGGTGCGGAAAATCGGAATATTATTAGCGGTTGCAGTGATCATCGGAGCTTCAGGTTATCTATATCTGAGGAGTGTGCCGCCAGCTCATCAAAGGCAGCTGCCAACACCTTCTCAGAATTTACCTCAAGAAGACAAGCTGGCCAAATCACAAAAGAGGGCTGTGGAAGAAGATATTAACGGGTACGGTCTTGAAAATGACCTCAAAATCACCCAAAACACACAGGATCATAAAAAACATAGGGTCTTAAGTCTCAATCAGGAAGAACAAGTAAGGCTTTTAAAAAATATCAGTCCCAATCAGATGAATGATGTTCTTCAAGTTTACAACACCACACTGCCGGAAGGAATTAGTGATCAAGTGCAATATTTTGATTTTAAAATTTCCTTTGATTATTTTTTGATAACAGGGGAGAATGGCGGGGAAATCAGAGAAAACCCGGCAACCGATGCGCCGGTAATTTGCCGGGTTAATTATTTAGATAAGGTTACACTGCTTCAGCAGGCCCAGGGGCAGGATTTTCAGGGATCTGATATTTGGTACCGGGTAGCTTGCAGTCATGGGGATAAAACAAAGGAAGGCTATCTCCGCTCATCCACAGGTATTCCCAGGACCTTCCGCTTTGACAAGATGCAGGCTGCCGCGCAAGATCTCAGGCAGCAGTTGGCCAAAGGAGCTCTGCACTTTATCAGAAATTATAAAAATCAGTACGGCGCTCCACCTAAAAAAGGGGAGACTGCAACAGATGAGTTTGGATATCGTTTTTATCATAGTGCCCCAGCTTATGAACAAGCAGATGCGGCCAGCAATTTTCGCTATATCCCGGATGGGATGCTGGTGCGGCTGCTCAATGAGACCGGTGACTTTTACCATATCAGCGTGCCTACTTTTGGCGGGGAATACTATGTACCCAAGCAGTATCTGGATCCCTCTGTTACATTAAGCACCTTGAATCATGTGGTAGTGGTGGACCGGAATCAACAAAACCAGGCAGCCTTTACAGTAAATGAAAAGGGACTGAACCTGGTTTCCTATACCCTATCTACCACAGGCATTCCGGGGGATTATTCCTTTGAAACCACTTTAGGAAGTTTCAAAGCTATTGAAAAAAAGGATCGTTTTGAATACCTGCAAAAAGGGACATCAGAAATCGGGGGTTACGCGCCCTTTGCCATTCGTTTTACCGGAGGTGCTTATATTCATGGTGTTCCGGTGGCATATGTGGAACAAGGGGGCAAAAAGGTAGACCCGGGACCCACAGAATATCTCCATACCATCGGTACATATCCCCGCTCTAATATGTGCGTACGGAATTTTACCAGTCATGCCAGGTTCCTTTATAATTGGATGGATTACAAAAACGGCGCCGTGATTGTAATTGAATAAGATTCAGGGGTTCATGCTTAAAGAAAAAAGACCCGGCCTTGCTCCAGCTTGGCGATGCGTGCCAGGGATTCCACCCGAATGTCTTCTTCCCGTAGGGATTTGCCGCCTTCTTGAAAAGCCTTTTCAATTACGATCCCAACACCGATGATGGAAGCTCCGGATTGGCGTACAATTTCGATCATCCCCCGGGCAGCTTCTCCGGTGGCGAGGAAGTCATCGATAATCAATACCCGATCCTCTGGGGAGAGGAAATTGGCGGAGACCATAATGTCAATATCCTCATCCTTGGTAAAGGAGTGAACATGGCCTAAAAAGGCTTCATCGTTCATGGTGGAGGGTCTCTTTTTTTTAGCAAAAATTAGGGGTACCTGTAAAGACAGGGCGGTCATAATGGCAATCGCGATCCCTGATGCTTCTAGGGTGAGAACCTTTGTGATTTTATCCCCGTGAAATCTGCGGGCGAATTCCTGACCCATAGCTTGCATTAGGAGAGGGTCAATCTGGTGGTTTAAAAAAGAATCAACCTTAAGAATTCCTTCCGAAATAATTTTTCCTTCCTCTTGAATTTTTCGTTTTAATAATTCCATGGTTTATCCTTCCTCATTTCCTTTATCTTTCCTCCCGGTCATAAGGGATACTTAAAGCCTTGGGGGATGAGACTCGATGGGTTTTTGTTTCCCGGGATACAAAAATTAACACTATTATCGTAGCGATGTAAGGGAGCATTTGCAGAAAAAAGGGTGAGATATCGATTCCCCTCGTCTGAATACGAAAGCCTAGGGCGTCTAAGCCGCCAAAAATATAGGAACCCACCAGGCATTTTACCGGATTCCAGGTGGCAAATATCACCAGAGCCACGGCGATCCAACCCCTGCCCGCTGTCATGTTTTCCAGCCAGGAGGGGGCATAAGCCAGGGAAAGATAAGCTCCGCCTAATCCTGCCAGCATGCCGCCAGCAATGACAGAGAGGTATCGGATGCGGAAAACACTAATACCCACAGCATCGGCGGCGGCAGGGTTTTCTCCCACCGCCCGCAGGGATAAACCCCAGCGCGTTTTATATAAAAATAAGGCTAGCACAATGACCAGGAGGTAACTGACATAGACCAAAGCATCCTGCCGAAAAAAAATCGGTCCGATCAAAGGAAGATCGCCTAAAAGAGGAACGGAAAAAGCTTTAAAGGAAGCCGGAGCCGGGATGCCCACAAAGGACTTACCTAGAAATCCGGATAATCCGGTGCCGAAAATAGTTAAGGCTAAACCGCATACCACCTGATTCCCCCGGAGGGTGATGGTGAGAAAAGCATGCATCAAAGCCATAAGACCACCGGCGATTAATGCCATTAATACGCCCAGCCAAGGGTTTTGGGTGGCAACATTGGCCATAAAACCCACGACAGCTCCTACCAGCATCATCCCTTCCACCCCCAGGTTTAATATACCGGATTTTTCCGTAATGATTTCGCCTAAGGCAGCAAGAAGAATAGGGGTACCTGCCGTTACGGCAGTGGCAAGCAAGGTTACCATAAAGAGCTGATCCATTATTCTACCTCCTTTGATGCCGATTTTTTGGGGGAACTGATTATTTTAATATTATAATTGGTGAGCACCTGTCCCCCTAAAACAAAAAACAAAATTAAACCTTGGAGCATACTGACGGTGGCGGCAGGCATCCCAATCAGTTGAATGGCAAATCCCCCCACCAAAAGTCCCCCAAATAAAAAGGAAACCAAAGCTAAGGTTGCGGGATGGAGACGCGCCAGCCAGGCCACAATAATGGCCGTATAACCGTACCCGGGGCTTATGCCGTGCTGGAGGCGACCGGCGACACCGGAAACCTCTGCCATGCCGGCGATTCCTGCTAAGCCGCCGCTTAAAAACAGCACCAGACAAATATTCTTCTTAATGTTCATACCGGCATAACGGGCGGCAGCAGGACTTTCTCCGATGACCCGCACTTCATAACCCCACTTGGTATGCTTGATTAAGATATAAATTACGATCGCCGCCCCAATAGCAAAAATTAAGCCCAGATGAATACGGGTTTCCCCCAGGGTGGGTAAAATGGCGGCAGGTACAAATTTAGGTGTCAAAGGAAAATTGAAGCCCGCCGGATCTTTCCAGGGACCGTAAATCAGATAATCTGCCCACAAGATCGCGATATAATTCATCAGTAAAGTGGTAATCGTTTCATTTACATTCATATAAGCCCGGGGGATGGCAGGCAGCAATGCCCATAGGGCGCCGGCCAGGAATCCCATGAAAAGCATGAAAGGAATCATCACCGGAGCGGGAAGCCCGGGAAAAGTAAGGGCAACCCAAGTGGCGGCAACAGCGCCCATATAGATTTGGCCCTCAGCCCCGATATTCCAAAGCTGCATGCGAAAGGCCAGAGATACGCCCAAACCAGCAAGCATCAGCGGTATTGCCTTAACGATGCTTTCCGTAATGCCGTAAGAGGAGCCAAAAGCACTTTTAAAAAGCATTCCATAAATTTCGACCGGATTACTACCGTTGATAACCAAAAATACTCCCCCTAATAGAAGGGCCAGGAATATGGAAAAGACAGGAACAGCAAACAACATCAAAGTTGAGGGAGCCAGTCTTTTTTCCAAAGTGATTTTCATGATATGATGTCCTCCTCAGGTGTGGGAACGCCTGTCATAAAGTAACCAAGCTTTTCCTTGGTTGTGGTTTCAGGAAACTCCTCCCCCATGATTTTTCCTTCATAGAGGACAATGATCCGGTCGGACAGGTTGATAATTTCATCCAGGTCTTCGGAAATGAGGAGTATCCCTACCCCCTCATTTCTTTGGGCCAGAAGTAAAGATCTCACTGATTCTGTGGCTCCGATATCCAGGCCCCTAACGGGGTAAACCGCGATCATCACCCTGGGATTCGTGGAAATTTCCCGCGCCAAAAGAAGCTTTTGCAGATTTCCCCCTGACATTAGCTTGACGGGGCTGTCCAATGCGGATAGCTTGATATTGAAATCTTCCACCATGGTTTTTGTTTCCCGGCGTACGGGCGCATAATTTAAAAATAAACCGGTCAGGGATTTATAATATTTTTTCAACATCACATTGTCCACGGCACCTAAATTAGGCACCAAACCCATCCCCAAGCGATCTTCCGGTACATGGGCAATGCCGGCTTTGATAAAATCACGGGGCAGCTTGCCGGTATAATCTTGTCCATCCAGCATGATTTTCCCTTGATAGATGCTGCGCAGGCCGGTGAGGACTTCGGCCAGTTCCCTTTGACCATTGCCGGCGACGCCGGCGACGCCGATGATTTCACCGCCGTTGATTTGTAAGGAAATATCTATAAGACCGGGCAGACCTTTATCATTTAAAGCCCGGATATTTTCCAATTTTATGATGGGAGTCGGCTCATGGCGCACTCTATGATTTCTGTCTTCCGGAATTTCGTGACCTACCATCAACTGTGCCAGCTCTTCTTTGTTGGTATTATTTTTTTCCAAGGTGCTGATGGATTTGCCCCCGCGCAGCACTGTGACGCGATCGGCCATATCCATCACCTCTTGCATTTTATGGGTGATCACAATCACGGCCTTGCCGCCTGCTGTCATTTTTTTCAGGGTGGCAAAGAGATCGCGGGATTCCTGGGGGGTGAGCACCGCTGTAGGTTCATCGAGAATTAAAATATCTGAACCTCGGAAAAGACTTTTAACGATTTCCACACGTTGTTGTTCCCCTACAGATAATTGCCAAATCTTAGCCTGGGGATCCAGGGACAGGTTGTATTTTTGTGATATTTCCCGAATCGCCTGGATAATTTTCTTTTTATTTAACCAAAAAGATTTTGTGTCATAACCTAAAATCACATTCTCTGCCACCGATAAGGATGCTACAAGACGAAAATGTTGATGAATCATTCCGATCCCAGCATCAATAGCATCTTTGGGAGATTTGAAGTGCATGGGCCTCCCTTTGATCATAATTTGGCCTGTATCAGCCTTGTAAAGACCTGTTAGAATGTTCATTAGAGTGCTTTTTCCGGCTCCGTTTTCCCCTAAAAGAGCATGAATTTCTCCGGCTCTGATCTCCAAATTGACATTTTCGTTGGCGATGACACCGGGAAATTTTTTTGTGATACCTTCCATTTTAACCAGGATCGGGTGTGCCATGTTTATCCCCCTAAAATAAATTGATGGCTGCCGGTAGCACCGGCAGCCAAAAATACCAGATCATCCAGATTATTTCGGGCTGCCTTCAACACCTTGGACAAACCAATCCATATTTAAGATTTCGTCGTCTGTCATTGTGGTTCCTGCAGGAACTTTATCAGCCCCGGTTTGATCCTTGATCGGTCCGGTAAAAATATTTAATTCCCCGGAAAGAATCCGTCCCTTTTCAGTTTCAATGAGCTGCTTCACATCCTCAGGCACAAAATCGGCAATGGGCGCCAGATCAACAACGCCATCGGACATGGGACCCCAGTATTTTTCAGACTTCCAGGTTCCGTCTTGTACAGCTTTGACCGTTTTTACATAATAAGGACCCCAGTTCCATATGGGACCCGTGATAACTGCTTTAGGTGCAAACTTGGACATATCACTGTTGTAGCTGATGCCATAGGCTCCGCCTTCTTCAGCAGCCTGCATGGGCCCGGGTGTATCCTGATGCTGAGCAATGACATCTGCTCCGTCTTGAAGCAAACTCGTTCCGGCATCTTTTTCTTTTGGCGGATCAAACCAGGTGTTGGTCCAAACTACTTTGACCTTCACATCCGGGTTCACGGACCGAGCGCCCATGGTAAAGGCATTGATCCCACGGATACATTCAGGGATTTGATGGGCGGCAACGTAACCGATAATGTTGGTTTTGGTCATCTTTCCGGCCGCAATGCCGGAGAGGTAGCGAGGTTGTTCGATTTGTCCAAAATAAGTGCCGACATTTTCTGCTGTTTTATAACCTGAACAATGGAGAAAAACCACATCTTTGTTTTCTTCGGCCACTTTAATCACACTATCCATGTAACCAAAGCTGGTGGCGAAAATGATTTTACAGCCTTGATCGATTAATTGATTCAATACCCGCTCGGTATCGGCAGCATTTTCCGGTACATTTTCCACCTTGATTAATTCAACACTGTCCTCCAACTCTTTTTTCATGAATTCTGCCCCCAGATCATGGGCATAGGTATAACCGGCATCTCCGATGGGACCGACATAAATGAAGCCGACTTTCATAGGTTCATCACCGCTGGCAGGATCATTAGGCGTTTTTGCATCTTGATTGCCGCAACCGATGGTTAATGAAACAATTGAGACCAATAGCAAAAGCAAAAGGAAATATTTTTTCATGGATTTCATTAATCATTACCTCCTAAACAGATATTTTTTGATCTAAATACAGAGCATGCTTCCCTCCTTAACAGTTTATTAACATTTCTTATCATAGGGAAAATTCCATATGCTCTGTCAAAATCCTGCAAAATACGAATATTTTTTAATAAAAACGGTTAATGTTCGAAAAACGAAGGGGGAGATGATTATATTCCGCAAAAATCGACAAATTCAATCAAATGGCAAGAAAAATTATATCATATATGAATGGATTTGAAAAATCTTTGTAAAAATAAAAAGCTCCTGTTACCAAATGTTTGGCCGGAGCTATTTGAGACATAAAGGATAGAAAAAAGATTAAAAGCAGACGATAGCAGCTGAGGCCGATCCCAGAATAGCACCAATCAGGACGTCTGAGGGGTAATGCAATCCTAAATAAATGCGGGAAATCCCGATTACTAAGGACAAAGGCAGAGCAATTGGTGCAAATACAGGGAAACTAACGGCCAAAACTGTCGTTAAGGAAAAGGTTGCTGCCGTATGGCCGGAAGGGAATGAATAATCCTTCAAAATCAAATTCTTCCAGATATTTGTCTGGGGAATTGTGAGAAAGGGTCTCGGCCGAGGCAAGAATTTTTTTGCTGCCTGCACTACGATTTGACTGCTTCCCATAGCTAAAAGAACCTCTTTCCCCAGGGAATGAAAGGACATGAGTAAGGTGAGACAAATCAAAACAGAAGCTTTTAGGCCGCCTAAATGGGTCATTTTGGGCATGATTTTGTCCAGAAACGAGCATTGCCATCTTTTGTTAATATAACAGAAAAGGTGCATATCCCAATTCAGTATTTTGTGCATTTGCCACCATCCTTATCATAGATGGTATCATCATATCATAAACCATGCCCCGCGTGAAGTATTAAAAAAGGAAATTTTGAAACTGCAGAAAAGTTCGGTATGAGAAATATTAAACCATGGTATAATTTAGCGGTATTGAAAAAGGAGGTTGGAATCCATGGCAGATCAGGAATTACGGAAAATAATAAGAGAACAAGGGACCCTCACTTTTGCATCTTTTATGGAGTTGGTGCTCTATCATCCAGAATATGGCTATTATAATTCGGAAAAACCCATCCTGGGTAAAGAAGGAGATTTCTATACCAGCGTTCATGTCAGTTCTCTCTTTGGGGAAATGATCGCGGAACAATTGGCGGAAATGGCGGTACTTCTGGAAGGACCGGTTTTTTCATTGGCAGAGTTTGGAGCCGGTAAAGGATTTTTAGCCTATGATATTTTAAAAACATTGCAGATAAAATACCCAACGCTCTTTGCCCGGACCGTTTATTATATCGTTGAAGCAAGCAGTAGTTTAAAAAAGGAACAATACAGAAGACTTACGGATTTCCAGCCGCAAGTGCGCTGGGTGGATGGCCTGGACGAGGTGGAGAAGCCTTTCCGGGGCTGTGTCCTTTCCAATGAATTGGTGGATGCTTTTCCCGTGCACCGGGTAAAATATTTGGAGGATCAATTGAAAGAAATTTATGTGCGGGAGGAAGAGGGCATCTTAATAGAAGTGGCAGATGTGCCCTCGACACCTTTATTAGAAGCTTATTTTGATGATTTGAACATCACTCTATCAGAAGGTCAAGTGGGTGAGGTAAATCTGGCTGCCCGGGATTGGCTCCAAAGTATCGGCAATAATCTGGATCAGGGGTTTGTTCTCACCATTGATTATGGTTATGAGGCTTCTCTTTTATACCATTCCTGCCGCAGGGATGGTACCCTTATGTGTTATTACCGGCATCAGACGGAAGAAAATCCATATCTGCGCTTGGGGGAGCAGGATATGACCGCTCATGTAAATTTTTCTGCTTTGAAAAAGTGGGGTGAGGAAAATGGCCTTTTGACAACGGGTTTTACCAATCAAATGCATTTTCTCTTTAATTTAGGTCTGGCAGAGGCATTGTCAAAAGAACCTCAAAAAGCTTATGCTGCTCAACAGTTAGTGAATCCGGAAGGTATGGGAGGAATCTTTAAGGTGCTGATTCAACATAAAAACCTGGTTGATCCCCAGTTGAAAGGGTTGAAAGAAAACAGGTAAGCTTTGATATTACCATAAAATACAACTTCTAAAATACGCCGTGCCGACTAAAAATAGTATGGGGAAGGAGGGTTCTTAATGCCCCATACCATAAAATGGTTGTCATGGTGTGCAGATACTTTTGAGCGGGCGGGCGGCCTTAATCAACCAATTTTAATGTATTTAACTGCTCCTTGGTGCCATTGGTGCAGCATTATGGAAACAACCACTTTTCAGGATGATCAGGTACAGCAATGGCTGAAGCATAAATTTGTTTGCATGAGGGTAAATGTAGATCAATATCCCCATGTGGCTGATCGGTATCATTTCGGAGGATATCCCAGTGTGATCATATTGACAGCTGAAGGTGAGATTCTCCAGGGGGAGAACTATTTATCCGGCAGGGAAATGATCAGTTTCCTGGAAGAGAGTTTCAGGAAACATGGGAAACATGCCTGCCATAACAGCAGCCGATTTCATGCTCAAGCAAACGCCCTTCAAGATAAACATCAAGGAAGGGACGAAGCAGATAGAACATTAGCCATACAACCGTCTCTCTCCTTAAGAAAAATTAATCAAATCCTTGATCGTTCTTATGACCAGGAATTTGGGGGCTTTTTTATTGATGATGGGGAAATCAAATTTCCGCTGCCGGAAATATATGACTATTTGTTGTCTTTTGGGATGGGATATTCCAATGCTCAGGAAGTAATGATGGTGCGGAAAACCTTGGATCAGATGTTAGCGGGGGAGCTTTACGACCGGGAAAATGGGGGCTTCTTTCGCTTTTGTGAACGTAAAGACTGGACCCATGCCCATCAGGAAAAATTATTGGAGAGCAATGCCGGCCTGTTAAGCTGTTATTTGAAAGCTATAGATATTTATGGATGGGAATCATATAAAGGAGCTGTTTTTCAGACACTCAATTATTTGATGACAGATTTTTGGGATGAGGAAACAGGGTTATTCGGTGGGAGCCGAAGGGAAAATCATCTGGATAGAATTCCCTATACCAATTGGAATAGTCTTATGGCATCTGTTTTGATTCGTGCCGGCCGAATCTTTAATTATCCCCGTTATTTAAAGCTGGGACTTCAGGTATTGGATTTACTATGGACGAGATGCTATCGTTTTGGTCAGGGCATGAGTCATTTTTGTGCACCGGAAACCTCTGCCCCAGCCTTACTCACTGATCAAACCCAATATATGCTTGCTCTGCTGGATGCCTATCAATATACAGGAGAAAAGACGTATCTTAAACGGGCCGGATTATTAATGGGACAGATGGAGGAAAACTACCGGATGCCGGCGGGTAATTATGGGGACATTCCCATTATTGATTCCAAGCCGGGGTATTTAAAGATTCCCTTGATCCCTTTTATGGAAAATATGGATGTGGTATTGCTCTTTATGCGCTTGGCTCATTTGACTGAAATTGACTTGTATAAGGTTAGGGGCGAAAACTTACTGCACATTCTAGGACCAATGCATCATGACAATCCCATTTTTGTCGCCAAATATGGATTAGGGCTTTTAGAATTGGGGAGATTTAATGCAGATCAAAATCTAATTGATGTTTGTGAGCATTAAGATATCAAGAAAGGGGTGAAGGGATATTCGAAAACAATTATGTTTACTCATGCTTTTCTGCTGTATTTTTTTTCAAGGTTCCCTACCTTCCGTAGCCTGCACGGACAATTTATCTTGTCCGGAACTGAAGCACACGGAACCGGTTCAGTCCGGCGCACATATTTTGGAGCTGCAGGATTTGCTCCAAAAGGCGGGGTTCTATTCAGGAAAGATAGATGGGAGCTATGGTCCCCGTACAGAAGAAGGCGTGCGCCATTTTCAAGAACAGCAGGGATTAGACGCCAACGGCGTAGTAGGTCACAATACATGGGATGCATTGGCTTTATTGTATGAGCAAGTCATCGCAACAAAAAAAGAAAAGGAAGGTCCCAAAGGTGTGGTGACGATTAAGGTGGATCTGAATACCCATCAACTCCACATCTTAGATGACGGACAGGTCTTTAAAACTTATCCTATTGCCATCGGCAAGTCAAAAACACCCAGCCCGGTGGGGGAATACAAAATCATCCATAAAGCCCTCAATTGGGGAACAGGATTTGGTACCAGATGGATGGGGCTTAATGTACCCTGGGGGATTTACGGCATCCACGGGACCAATAAACCGGGGTCTATTGGACAGGCTGCTTCCCATGGCTGCTTTCGCATGTTTAATCGGGATGTGGAAGAGATTTATCCCTGGATTCCTATGGGGACAAGAGTGATCGTGACCGGCTACACTCCTGATTTTCGGGGCTTTAAGCGCCCATTGAAAGTCAAATCAACAGGTCAGGATGTAGCCATACTTCAATATCGTTTGCAGGAACTGGGGTTTCAGATGGATTATGCTGACGGACGGTACGGTAACGCTACGGAATTAGCCGTCAAGCTTTTTGAAGCTTATCATATGATGCAGGTGGACGGGGAGGCCGATATGGAGATGTTGGGGCGATTGAATCGCTATTTCCCTGAATAATTGTGAATTCGTTCAGCTAATAAAAAAGCACCTGATTTTCACTCTCCGGGAAAAAAAGGTGCTTTTTAACTGGCTTTTATTAATTGATAATTATTGGTAATCGTTATAGCTTTTGTAAGCAACAACCTTATAACCGCTTTCTTCCAGAGTTTTAATAATCGGTTCTCCATAAAAAGTGGTGAGTCGAATGACAAGAAAGGTTTTACCCTCTTCGCGGAAAACAGCCACCCGGGAAATGTTCGCACCGCTTTTTTGGATGAGCTGGGTAACATTAGCCAATACTCCAGGGTGATCTTCCACTTCAATATCGATGCGGGAGCCTTGTTCTCTCACCCCTAAAAGGTCAATAAAAGCGTCGAAAATATTTGTTTCTGTGATGATACCTACTAATTTATCCTGTTCCACAACGGGCAAGGCACCGATTTTATGTTCCCGCATTTTAATGGCTGCTTCTTCTACATAAGCATCAGGCTCAATGGTAATGACTTTTTGTTTTTTGGGGAGAGCATCTTTAATTTTCATTTTTGCCAATAAATAATTGATTTCAAAAACACTGAGGGAGGTAGCGGGCGATGGGGATACCTCGCTTAAATCCCGATCCGTCACGATGCCAACTAATTTATCATTCTCCAGTACAGGCAAACGACGGATATTATGTTTGCGCATTAATTCCAATGCATCGGCAATCGTTGTTTGTTTAGTGATTGTTACCGGTTCCTTGGTCATCTTTGAACGAACATGCATAATTCCCTCTCCTCACTTATTAAGTCTATTTTTGCTTTTTCGCTCTCTTTAATACCAAATTCTACTTTCGAGGGCTCAACTCCTGCCATTAACAAATTTTTTCATTAAAAATATCTCCTTCATCTGTGATATCAGGAAGAGGTTTTTTCCATTTCCCAGAGAAATACTGACCTAAGTAAAAATTACAAATGAAAAAGGAGGGCTCTTAATGAGCATTCAACAATGGCATCGGGACACATTGGGGCAACAAGTTACCAAGGCTTTAATTAAAAACGAATTTGATGCAGTATACGTTGCCACCCGGGACGAGGCCGTAAAGGAAGTGCTAAAATATATTACCCCGGAAAGCACAGTTGGTGTGGGTGGGTCAGTAACGATCTCAGATCTGGAGATCCCTCAAAAAGCTGCAGCTATGGGGGCTCAAGTGCTGAATCATAATGTGCCTGGTTTATCTGATGAAGAAAAGATGAAGATCCGCAGAGGACAGCTTTTAAGTGATGTATTTTTATGCAGCAGTAATGCGATAACCCTGGATGGCCGCTTGGTGAATCTGGATGGAGCAGGAAATCGGGTGGCAGCGATGACTTTTGGACCGAAAAAGATTGTTATTGTGGCTGGAATCAACAAAATTTGTGTTAATGAAAAGGCCGCTTATGAAAGGATTGAAATGATTGCCGCGCCGATGAACAATAAAAGGTTGAATATGGCAAATCCTTGCAAAGAGCAGGGGATCTGCAGTGATTGCCAGACCAAAAGCAGAGCCTGCCGCATTTATTCTGTTCTCAGGAAGAAGCCCTTGCTTAGTGATATTACAGTAATTCTGGTAGGTGAAGATTTAGGTTATTAAAAAAACGCCTTAGAGGCGTTTTTTTTGTGCAGCTTTAACTGAACGAGCTCACTCTACTTTTCCCAGATTGTCAAATGGCCAAATGCGGAACACGGCCTTTCCTTCAATATCGTCCACAGGAATAAAAGAAACATCGGAACTGCGGCTGTCATGACTGTTCCCTCTGTTATCTCCCATAACAAAAACCGTTCCCGGCGGCACCACAGTATCAATTTCTCCGTCCGTGAAAGATCCGTTGATATAAGATTCTTTTTGCTCCTTGCCGTTCACATAAACCTTGCCGTTTTCAATGCGCAGTTTATCTCCGCCTAAGGCGATGGCTCTTTTTACATAAAAAGTACCCGGCCTGTCCGGTGCATTTAAAATAACGATATCACCCCGATTGGGCATACCTAAGGTGTAGCCAATACGATTGGTAAATAAACGGTCATGGTCATGGAGGGTAGGATACATGGATTGGCCGTAAACTTCCGTGATTTGAAACAAATAGGTACGGATGATTAAGGCTATGAGCACCGCTAATAATAAACTTTTCCCATACTCCCAGATGGTACTGCTTAGAGATTTTTTCAAATTATTTCACCCCTTAATTTTTATTATACCATAACTTGCAAGAATCATAAATTTTTTTTCGCGTATAGGGAAAAAAACATGACAAATAATAAAAGTCAGGAGGTGTGTCATGAAAAAAATCTTTTGGGTCATTATAGGGATAGGGGTGATTTTCCACCCTTTAATGGCGGGGGCGGAGCCAAAGGTGCGTGCAGAAACAGCAGTTTTGATAGATGGTCATACCGGAGAAATCTTATGGGAGAAGGATGCTCATAAACTTAGACACCCGGCTAGTACAATCAAAATGCTCACTTGTTTAATCGCTTTGGAGCAAGGCAATCTAAGTGATTTGGTTGAAGTAGGAGAAAAAGCTCATCAAACATATGTGGGACAGACCATTGAGCTTATCAAAGGAGACTGGATTTCTCTGGATCATTTAGTGGAATCCGCTCTTTTATGGTCGGCCAATGATGCAGCTGTGGCCATCGCAGAGCATTTGGCCGGAGATCCCCAGCTATTCTCTGTGCTTATGTATCACAAAGCATGGGCTCTTGGGGCTTACAATTCCAGTTTTCGCAATCCTAACGGTTATTCCGTACCCGGTCAATATTCTACGGCCTATGATTTGGCGTTGATTGCTCGTACGGCCATGGGCAACCCTTTTTTTGCTGAGACGGTACAGAAGCGTGAGGTGGACATTGTTTGGCAGGATCATACAAAAAAAGAAACTAAAAAGAAAACATTGCGTAATGTTAATAAAATTTTAGATTATTACCCTTTAGCCAATGGGATTAAAACCGGTACCACCAATGCGGCGGGGGGATGTTTGGTTGCTTCCGCAGTTAAAGGAGATCGATGGTTAATTGCTACCGTACTGGGAAGTTCAAGACGGTATGCGGATGCCACCGCGCTCTTTGAATATGGCTTTGAAAATTTCCCTCAGTAAGGACACAGAGGAGGGGAAATCAGGTATAATAAATGGGAAAACAGATCAAGGAGATCCCGATATGAAAGAAGTGACGATTTATACCGACGGAGCCTGTTCTAAAAATCCGGGACCGGGAGGATGGGGTGCTGTTCTAATTTACGGAGGGCACCAAAAAGAAATCTCCGGTTTTACTCCTCTGACTACCAATCAGCGTATGGAATTAACGGCAGCCATTGAAGCCTGTAAATCCTTAAAGGAGCCCTGCCGGGTAAAGCTTCATAGTGACAGTGCTTATTTAATCAATGCTTTTAATCAACACTGGCTGGAGAATTGGCAACGAAACGGTTGGAAAAATTCCAAAAAAGAGCCGGTGGAAAATCAAGATTTATGGAAAGAACTTTTGACGCTGGCTGAAAAGCATCAAATCACTTGGATTAAGGTGAAAGGACATGCTGATAATATTTATAATAATCGGTGTGATGAATTAGCACGCTTGGAAATTACCCGAAATCGTTAGAAATGTGGTAAACAGGGGGTCTAAACAGGGGACGGTTCTTTGTTTGAACATATGTTCAAACAAAGAACCGTCCCCTGTTTACCTCCCTGTTTACCTGTTGTTGGTCATAAAGAAATTTTATTCCGATAATAATTATTTTTTATTCCAGGCAGGAATGGATCATTAATGCGCGAATAATATATATGATTTTCCATGAAGAAAAGTCTGTTAAAACCTAAAAAAACACTATGAAAGTACGGGAGAAGTAAAATGTCAAGTATCAGGCAGATAAAGGCTTTTATTGCTGTAGCTGATTTAAAAAGCTTTACCCAGGCGGCAGAAGCAATGTTTATGACTCAGCCGGCCATAAGCGCTCAGATTAAATCATTAGAGGAACATCTGGGGGTTCCATTAATTGTCCGTAATGATAAGCGAGTGCGGCTGACGGATGCCGGTCAAATTTTTTACCGGGAAGCCAGGGAATTGTTGACTGTATATGAACGGGCACTAGAAAGCATGAATGAATTAAAATCATTGAAAAAAGGCAACTTGGCTCTGGGAGCCAGTACGATTCCAGGTGAATACATCATGCCAAATTTTATTGGGGGATTTCGGAAGCTTTATCCGGGGATAAATATTTCTTTAACTATCACCGATACCGGTCAAGTGGTGGATCTTCTATATGATCGAAAAATTGATTTGGGTGTAGTAGGAGCCAAGGTGGAAACAAATCATGCGGAGTATTTTCCTATCCTCCAGGATGAGCTGGTGCTGATCGCAGGGACGGAGTATCCGATTCAGGAGGAGCTATCCAGTCAGGATCTGTCTTCCCTGGATTGGGTTTCCCGGGAGGCGGGATCCGGCACCCGTAATGTGATAAAGGATTGTTTATCAATAAAGGGGATTAAGGAATCGGATTTAAAAATTGTCATGGAATTGGGTAGTACCCAAGCGGTGATCACCGGTGTGATTAATAATTTAGGGGTAGGCTTTGTATCTCATTGGGCAGCGGATGTATTTATTAAAGCCGGCGTGGTAAAACAAGTGATGCTACCAGATCTTGATTTAAAGCGTAATATCTACGCCGTAATCTCCAAAAATACTGCTGCCACCAGGGCACGGGACGTTTTCTTAGATTATTTGCTGCATCAAAATAAAGGATAAACAGGGGGTAAAACAGGGGACGGTTCTTCGTTTTGAACATATGTTCAAAACAAAGAACCGTCCCCTGTTTTACCCTGTTTATCCTTAAACGTTAAAACGGAAATTAATAATATCTCCGTCCTGTACCAGGTATTCTTTTCCTTCCAAGCGGAAAAGGCCTTTTTCTCTGGCCTTAGCCATCGATCCTGCCTCATGTAAATCCTGATAAGCGACAATTTCCGCTCTGATAAAGCCTCTTTCAATGTCGGAATGAATTTTTCCTGCCGCTTTTTTGGCAGGGAGATTTTTGGGGATGGTCCAGGCACGTACCTCATCTTCCCCGGCAGTAAGAAAAGAGATTAAGCCTAAAAGGTCATAGATTGCCCGAGCCAGGCGGTCAATGCCCGGCTCCCTGATGCCCAGGTCCTCCATGAAAACAGCCTTATCTTCTGCCTCCAGTTGACTGATCTCCGCCTCAACCTGAGCGCAGATCTCTAAAACCATCATCTGATGTTCCTTTCCGTAATCATGGACTACTTCTTTTTGGGGATAGGAAGCGGCGGTAAATTGTTTCTCATCCAGGTTCACCACAATCAACATGGGCTTGTCTGTTAAAAAGGTGATATGTTTAATAGCTTCCCTTTCTTCCTCAGAAAAGGAAAGAGTGCTCACAGGCTGTTCATTTTCCAAGGCTTCCTGGATTTTTAATAACAGATCCTCTTCTAAGGGATGCTCCATTTTTTTCTTTTTAGTGCTGTTAATACGTTCCAGACGAGTTTCCACCAATTGCAGGTCCGCAAAAAGTAATTCCATATTGACGGTCTCCAGATCCCGAATGATGTCCAAAGAATCGTCCACATGAAGCACCTGATCATTTTTGAAAGCGCGTACAATATGAACCAAAGCATCCGCATCCCGCACCGCTGATAAAAACTCATTGCCTGTTCCCTGGCCTTGACTGGAGCCGCGCACCAAACCGGGGACATCAATGACTTCAATTTGAGCGTAGGTGGTTTTTTTGGGATGAAACATTTGGGTTAAGAAATCAATCCGCTCATCGGGAACCGATGCTGTGCTGATATTTGTTGCCGTTTTTCCAGAATAAAATGCGCTGGTTTCAATGTTTGCGTTGGTCAATAAATTAAAAAAAGTGGTCTTTCCCACTGTGGGAAGTCCAACGATACCGCAAGAAAGAGCCATAAAAACACCTCCAATGGGATTATTATACTTGATAGCCTCATCAGGGACAAGTGATCAGAAAGATAAAAATTTAGGTTGACAAAACAAATAGATTGGCTTATACTGGGCTCAATTGAAAACCAGATATTTTTTAGGTGCCCGAAAGGGATAATAGGGAACCAGGTTATAAATCCTGGACGGTCCCGCCACTGTAATTAGACGTTAAAATATGTGCATTTGCCACTGGGTTCACTGGGAAGGCGTACATATTAGTCTATAAGTCAGGAGACCTGCCTGAAAAATTTTCGAGATGAACAATGGTAAAGTTCTAGCTTATTACAAGCTGGAACTTTTTTTATTTTCTAATATTTTTTCCATTATGCATATATAGGAGCTGTCGCCATGGAAACCATCGCTCAGATCAAAATTGAAAAGCTTTTCTTCCCCCAAACAGCCAATACTGCCCTGAAGAACATTGATTTTAAGATTAATAAAGGGGATTTTATTGTCATTACCGGTGGTGTGGCATCAGGAAAATCCGTTCTTCTCCACACGATCACAGGGGCAATTCCCCATTACCATCAAGGGGAGCTGGAGGGAAAAGTGACCCTGATGGGTCAGGATATTAAAGACGTAAGTCTTAATCAAATGTCCCGGTATGTGGGGTATATGATGCAGGAACCTCAGAATCAACTGATTAGTTTGGATGTTTACGATGATGTTTCTTTTGGACTGGGCAACATGGAATTACCGATGGAACAAATCGATGAGATTGTGAAAGATACCTTGGAATTTGTGGGGCTTCGAGGCTTTGAAAACAGACAGACCGCGTCTCTTTCAGGAGGGCAGGCTCAACGGGTAGTTTTGGCAGGTGTTTTGGCCCTCCGTGCCCCGATGCTGATTCTTGATCAGCCTACGGCCGAATTGGATCCCCGCGGCCGCTATGAGCTTTATCAAAGATTGGGACACTTAAATAAAACCCGAGATCTGACCATTGTTTTGGTGATGGATCGCATCGAAGAAGTTATTACCTATGCCAACAGAGTTTTCTATATGGAAGAAGGGGAAATCGTCAGGGAATATTTCCCTGAGGAATATTTGAAAGAACGAAATGAGGAACTAAAAAAACGATTTCAAAATAAGAGCGTTGTGCGGGGCAAAAATCATCAACACCGTCAGGAAAAGGAGGTTGTTGTCAATATCAAAAATGCATCTTACCGGTATCCAAACAATTACACAGGCTGTGAGGATGTCAATTTAAAGATTTATCAGGGGGATTTTTTAGCGGTGATCGGTTTAAACGGTTCCGGAAAATCAACATTAGCAAAAATGATCGTTGGTTTATTACTGCCCACTAAAGGTACCATTGATGTTTTTCATGAATCCTTAATCAAGGAAAATCTAAATAAGATCCGTTCCCGGATCGGATTTTTATTTCAAAACCCTGACTATCAGATTTTTGCCAGTTCCTTGCGGGAAGAGGTTGGGTTTTCCTTGAAACTGAGGGGCGAAAAAAAGGAGGTGATGGACAGAAAAATTGATGAGAGTCTAGAATTCGTGGGTCTTTTAAAATATAAGGATTTGCATCCTCAACGTTTAAGCCGCGGTCAGCGTCAGCTCTTAGCCTTGGCATCTGTTCTGGTCAGCGATCCGGAACTGATTATCGCTGATGAACCGACCTCGGGTCTTGACGAAAATCAAGGATATATGATTATGGATAAACTAGCTGATTTATCGAGGCTGGGAAAGACAGTCCTGCTCATTACCCATGATTTGACCATGGCCCAAAACTACTCCAACCGCATCGTGGCCATGTATAACCATCGGCTTCAACTGGATATCTCAACGAGTAAACTGAAGGAACATCTTAAACCTTTAATCGACATTGATTTGGATTTTGGAAATATTATTTCATTTAACAACCGGGACGAAGAGCGAGGAGGTTAAAAAATGGAGATATCGTCTGTTGCTTATGAATCAATGGAAAAAACGAAACAAAAACTGAACGATAAATTGGATCCCCGCACAAAGTTAGCCTGGTACGGGCTGATGATTCTTTTCGCTTTAATCTGTGAAACACCCTTTCAACTTATCGTTGTTTTATGTGTGGGCATGACTGTTTCCTTGATCTTAAAGGGTTCATTGAAACAATATCGGGTGATGATTGCAATCATGTTGCTTTTAGGACTGCAGATGCTGATTCTTCAGCTGCTATTCTGCCGGGAAGGTATGCTCCTTTATCAATGGGGTATGATTAAGATCTACAGTGAAGCCATCCCCCTCACAGTTCTTGGTATGTTGAGAACAACTGTAATTGTTTTTGCCAGCATGCAGTTTTTAACTTCTGCTTCACCGACGGAATTCACCTTGATGCTGATGAAGTTTAAAGTCCCTTATCGGTTTGCCATGCTGGTGGGACTGGGTGTTCGTTTCTTACCTTTGATGAAGGCTGAATATCTGTCGATTATTGAAAGCCAGAGTATCAGAGGTCTAAAAATGGAAAAGGTCTGGGACAAAATCAAGGCAATAATTCCCACATTTCTGCCTTTTTTATACCGAGCGGTGAGGCGTTCCACAGAAATCGCCCTGGCCATGGACTTACGGGGTTACGGACAGAGTAAAACCCGTACATTTGCCTCAAATATTGAGATAAAAACATATGACCGGGTTTTAATCAGCGGCATATTTTTAATCATGATCCTTAGTTCTTTATACAAAATGGCACCATTTGCAAGCTAAAATACATCTATGCAGGGAGAGGATCACATGAAAGAAAGTTTATTTAGAACAGACACCAAAGCTTTAGTGGGCAGTGTCATTGTAGGAATTGTATTTTTAATCATGATGCAAGTGACAGGGCGTATCGACGGTATTTTAGATCCTACTTTATTACTGTTTAATGGAACATGTTGGTCATTTTTTACCGGTCTCATTGTTTTAATGTACAAACAACCTGCCGGGATTATTGCCGGATTATTAGAAGCAATCATCGCCATGGCTACTGCCTACTCACCCTTGGCATTTTTCTTCCTGTTTGCCAATACCATTGGATCCATTATGTATTCATTGGTTGCCAGGGAGTTATCAATGGAGAAATTAAGCCATCATTATTTGGCAATGATCGCCTGTAATGTAACCGGTAACTTTTGTGTCATGCTGGGTTTGATTTTCGTTGTTAATTTAGACTGGAAGGTAGCCTTAGTTTCTTCCTCTATTACCACTTTGGTGGCGACCATTGTGGCAGGATTTCTTACTAAACGCGTTTATGGTGCTTTACAAAAATCGTCTTTGCTCTAAGGGTTTATAAATAAAAATAATATAAGCTATTTTCAGGTGCCCAGAAGGGAGAATAGGGAACCGGGTGCAAGTCCCGGGCGGTCCCGCCACTGTAACCGGTAGTCCGGCTCATAACCACCGTTTGTTGCCTAAAAGGTAAAGCAGGCGGGAAGGGAGCTGTGGATGGTAATCCGGAAGCCAGGAGACCTGCCTGAAAGATGTGCTCTTCGTCTTAAAAGAGATGGAGCGTGGGAATGATGGAAAATTCACACCGATCAGGTTGTGGATTTTTTCTTTTTAACCTGACTGAAAAGATACGACAAGATCTGATTTCGAAGGGAGGGAAGAGCAAGTCCGGGTAATTTAATTAAAGAGATTAGTTCTAAATAAATGAACTGACTAAGGTAGAGGAGGATAAAAATGACTTTATTAACAAGTGCTTTGAATGGAACAATTACTTCGGAAATGGAGCAGGTAGCAGTCCGGGAAGGGGTGACTCCGGAATTTATCAGGCAGGGAATGGCAGAAGGCAATATCGTGATTCCCTCTAATATCAACCGTAAAAATATCACTCCTTTAGGCATCGGCAAAGGCCTTCGGACGAAAGTGAGTGCCAGTATCGGCCTCCACGGAAAGGACACTTCTCACAGCAAGGAAAAAGAGAAAATCGAAACTGCTTTAAAAGCCGGAACAGATGCCATTATGGATTTAAGTGCCGGTGGTGATATGGATGGTATGAGAAAAGAAACACTTTCCTCAGCTTCTGTGCCGGTGGGGACACTCCCCATTTATCAGGCCATGGTTGAGGCGAGCCAAAAGTACGGTTCCTCGGTGAAAATGGATGTTGAGGAAATGTTTGAGGTGATTGAACGACATGCCGCGGATGGCGTTGATTTCTTAGCGATGCATTGCGGGACCACCATGGATATTGTGGAACGGGCAAAAAGTGAGGGACGGGTAGATCCCCTGGTAAGTTATGGAGGCTCCCACCTTATCGGCTGGATGATCGCTAACCAACGGGAAAACCCTTTATATGAGCAATATGATCGGGTGCTGGAAATTGCAAAAAAATATGATGTCACCCTTAGCTTGGCGGATGGGATGCGGCCTGGATGTTTGGCAGATTCCCTGGATGGCGCTCAGGTTCAGGAACTGGTAGTTCTGGGGGAATTAGTGCGCCGCGCCCGCGCGGCAGGGGTGCAAATTATGATCAAAGGACCGGGACATATGCCCTTAGATCATGTCAAAGCAACAGTTACCTTACAGAAAAGCCTGTGTAAAGGCGCTCCTTATTTTGTTTTTGGACCGCTGCTTACGGATATCGGAGTGGGCTATGATCACATAAACGCTGCCATCGGGGGGGCGATCAGTACTTGGGCCGGCGCAGAATTTCTCTGCTATGTCACACCGGCGGAGCATATTGGGTTACCTGACGCACAACAGGTTCATGAAGGTGTGATTGCCGCCCGTATTGCTGCCCATGCCGGGGATTTGGCAAAAGGAAGAAAAGAGGACTATCAATGGGATTTGGACATGTCCATGGCGCGGAAAAGTTTAGACTGGAAGAAGCAATTGGAATTATCAATTGATCCTGTAAGAGCTGCGGAAATCAGAAAAACCCGGAATAGCGGCGAATCCACAGGATGTGCCATGTGCGGCAAATATTGCGCCATGGAAATTATCGCTAAGTATTTGAAGATAGAAAAACATAGCTGTTAAAAAAGAAGGGGTGGATAAAATGACTCAGGTTTTAAAAGCACGTGCCGGAATTATTACCGAGGAAATGGAAAAAGTAGCTCTTGATGAGGGAGTAACCCCAGAATTTGTAAGGCAGGGAGTTGCCGGGGGAACAATTGTTATTCCTAAGAATAAAAAACGGAAAGAATTTAAAGTATGCGGCATTGGTGAGGGCATGAGCATTAAGGTCAATGCTTTAATCGGTACATCCAGCGACTGTGATGACATGGAGCTGGAAGCGAAAAAACTGGCTGCGGCAGAAGAAGCAGGATGTAACAGTTTTATGGATTTAAGTACAGGAAGCGATATTGACGGGATGCGGCATCAGACCCTTTCTTTAGCCCATGTTGCCGTGGGCTGCACTACCATTTATCAGGCAGGGATTGAAGCCATCGAAAAGTACGGCAGTGTGGTCGATATGAAAGAAGATGAAATTTTTGAAGTCATTGAAAGACAGGCAGCGGATGGTATGGATTTTATGGCTATTCATTGTGCCCTTAATTTTGATGTGATCAAGAGAATGCAGACTACCGGCAGAGTGACTCAGGTAGTAAGCAGAGGGGGTTCCTTCCTCACCGGTTGGATGCTGCACAACCAAAAAGAAAATCCTCTATATGCCCAATATGACCGGGTACTGGAGATTATGAAGGCTTATGATGTGACATTAAGCCTGGGAGATGCCATCCGTCCGGGATGCATTGCCGATTCCCTGGATGGAGCCCAATTGGAAGGAATGATCATTCAGGGCCAACTGGTGCAACGAGCTCAGGAGGCCGGTGTGCAGGTCATGGTGGAAGGACCAGGCCACGTTCCTCTCAATCATGTGGATGCGACGATGAGAGTACAAAAAAGCCTGTGTAACAATGCTCCTTATTATATTTTAGGTACCCTTGCTACTGATATTGCCCCTGGTTACGACCATATTACCGGAGCTATTGGAGGAGCTTTGATCGGATCTTGCGGGGCAGACTTTTTATGTTACTTAACCCCGGCGGAACACCTGGGACTGCCCATTGAAGAAGATGTGCGAACCGGTGTCATCGCCACGAGAATGGGCGCACACATTGCGGATATTTCCCGAGGTAATAAAAAGGCCTGGCAAAGAGATCTGGCAATGGCCAAGGCCCGAGTCAATCGTGATTTAGACCGGCAAATTGAGTTGGCTTTGTATCCGGATAAGATCAAGGCTGCAGCTCAGGATGCGGATTTTGACCAAATATGCGGGGTATGCGGGTCAGAATGTGCCGCTCAGGTTGCGGCAGAATATTTTGGGCTGGGATCCAATCATTCTCTTTAACATTAACGTTTTTGTTCAGGGATTTGGCTGGCGGGGACATTCCTTGTAGACCCATGTCCCCGGCGGCCTGTTTCAATGGTGCTGCCTGGTTAGGATTTGTTTAAAGTGTGGCAAGTAAATCAAGAAGGTAATTGCAGGTGAATTGGTGTGATTGGTGTGAAATTTTTGGTTGCACTTCAGTTTCTGACAGGAATTCCCGTAAAGATTCACACCCAGTTCGATGAAAAATTGGTAGCCCAGTCTATGGCCTTCTTTTCCCTTATTGGACTGATTTTGGGAGGCTGTGCCGTAGGTGTACATTTTTTGCTGGCTCATATTTTTTCCCTTCCTGTGAGTAATTTCTTTGCGGTGGTTTTTCTCATTATTTTAACAGGAAATCTCCATGGGGACGGATTAATGGATACAGCTGATGGGGTTTTCAGCGGCAGACCCCGGGAGCGGATCCTGGAAATTATGAAAGACAGCAGGGTAGGATCCCACGGTGTGATGGCGGCTATGATTTTTTTTCTGGGTCGGTTGATGTTATTGGGGGAAATGCCCCAGGAGATGCAGGAGTGGACCCTGGTGCTGGCAACCGTTTTCGGCCGTTGGTCCCAGGTATTGGGCGCAGCTTGGTATCCTTATGCGCGAAAAGATGGAGGAACCGCTTCCTTTACAAATTATGTTGGGTACCGGGAAGTCTTAATCAGCTTGTTTTTTCCGGTGGTTCTTAGTGTTTATTTATTAAAATTTCAGGCTGTGCTGCTTTTGGGATTTGTGGTGTTATCGATCTTGGTCCTGAATAATTATTTTCTAAAAAAGATCGGCGGGGTTACCGGAGATACATTAGGTGCGGTAAACGAATGTGTTGAGGTGCTTCTGCTCTTGATGCTGGTGATCTTTGATAAATTTTCATAATATATTTTTAAATGATGGGGGAGGGGAAAACATGGGTGTAAAGCTTCAGGAAGCAATAGCAAATATTAAACCCGTTGATAAAATATGGCGGGAAAAAGCCAGAAGGCATATTGACCAATTGGCTATTCCCCTGGGGAGCTTGGGGGATTTGCTGGATCTGGCGGAACAGCTGTCCGGAATTCAGGAAACATTAAAACCTTCTGTGAGGAAGAAAATGGTGGTTACCATGGCGGGAGATCACGGAGTGGTCGAGGAAGGAATCAGCTTGTGTTCTCAGGAGGTAACACCTCAAATGATCAATAATTTTGTCATGGGCGGAGCCTCTGTTAATGTCTTGGCGGAAGTTGCCGAGGCCGGGGTTACCGTGGTTGATATGGGTGTAGCAGCGGATTTAAGCTTCTTGGTGCAGGATGGAAAAATTCAATCTTATAAGATCGCCCCCGGGACCCGTAATATTGCCAGGGAAGCAGCGATGACCCGGGAGCAGGCAATCCGGGCTCTGGAAACCGGTATTGAGATTGCGGGCAATCTGGCGGCAGACGAGGTGGAACTGCTGGCTACCGGTGATATGGGGATCGGTAACACGACACCCAGCAGTG
The DNA here is from genome assembly GCF_002224645.1 of Dehalobacterium formicoaceticum. Classification (NCBI taxonomy): domain Bacteria; kingdom Bacillati; phylum Bacillota; class Clostridia; order Eubacteriales; family Peptococcaceae; genus Dehalobacterium; species Dehalobacterium formicoaceticum. Next base: position 783,881 of record NZ_CP022121.1, read on the forward strand.
CGGTATTGGCATCATTGACCGGGCGTCCGGCAGCTCAGGTAACAGGCAGAGGTACCGGACTAAGTGATGAGGCGCTGGCCCACAAAGTCCGGGTGATTGAAAAGGCTCTTACCGTGAACCAACCTGACGGGAAGGATGCCATTGATGTTTTGTCCAAGGTTGGGGGCTTTGAAATCGGAGGCATCGCCGGGTTGATTCTGGGCGCGGCCTATTACCGGATACCCATATTGATTGATGGATTTATTTCTTCCGCCGGAGCACTTCTCGCTAAGGACATCGCCCCTGATGCTGTTGATTACATGATTGCCGCCCATCAATCCATGGAGTATGGGCACCGGTTTATGCTGGAGGAGCTGGGACTGAAGCCGATTCTGAACATGAACCTGCGTTTGGGAGAAGGAAGCGGGGCAGCATTAGCGATGAATATTGTGGAATCAGCCGCCCAGGCCATGTGCAAGATGCTGACTTATCAAGATTCCGGCGTGGCCAGTCCGGTACAGTAAAGAAGGTGAATAAAAGATGAAAAAGCTGGATTTTATGAAACATGATCCCCAGGAGAACAATCCTCAATATCTTGAGGATCTGGCTACCGGTTACTGGTTTTCAGAAGTTCTTTTTACGGCTGTGGAAATGGACATTTTTTCATCCTTGGAACCGGTGGGGAAGACACTGGAAGAATTAGTTCAGGGCACGGAATTAAATGAGTCAGGATTAAAACGATTTATGAAGGCTTTATGTGCCCTGGGCTTAGTTTCAGCGAATGGTTCAACTTATTATAACGGTCAAATGGCAGCTAAGTATCTGGTCAGGGGCAGGGAGGACTACCAGGGTGATTCCATCCTGTGGCGCAAACATATTTTTGATAATTGGCGCAGTCTGAAAGACTGTCTTCTGGAAGGGACGAGAGTAGTATACTCCCCCGTCGAAGATGATCTGACGGAACTGGAGGAAAGGAACCGTTGGTACAGTTCTGCCATGGGCTCTGTTGCCCGTAATAAGGCCGAGGAAATTTTACCATTTTTCCGGGATCTGTCTCTCACAGGTAATATTTTAGATGTTGGCGCGGGCACAGGGTCTATTGCTGCCGCCTTTCTGGAAACATATCCAGAATCCCAGGCGACACTTTTGGACCTGGATGCTGTTTTGGTTTATGCCCAGGAACAATTATCAGGTAAGTTTGGGGAGCGGATCAAATACTTTCCGGCCAATATTTTGGAGTCCTGGCCGGTTGAGGAGGGTCAATTTGATTTAGTGATCCTTTCAAATATTGTGCATGCTTATGGGGAAGAGGAAATTTCTCTGATATTAAAGAGGGCGGCAGCTTGTCTGAAACCGGAGGGGTATTTGCTCATTCATGATTTCTTTTTTGAGCACGGTCATGAAAAAGCGGCTCTTTTTGATCTTAATATGTTTGTTAATACCTTTAATGGAAAGGTGTTTAGCATTCATTGGATCAGAGAACAACTACAGGAACTGGGGCTTGCTGTGACGGAGATGGTGCCCTTGTCATCGGATACCTCATTGATATTTGGCGCTAAAAATGAAGATCGATTAAAAGCCCTGTCTTTGAACAAAAAGGGCCAACTGGCAGCTAAAATAGAGCACCTGGGTTTTCGCAAAGCTTCGGTGGTCTCCACTGAAATCATTCATATACCCAATTGGGTGAATTGGCACTGCAATTACGGTTGCAGTAATTTCGGTGCGCCCCACTGTCCTCCCAACAGCCCATCTCCCCAACAAACAAGAGAGATGCTTCAAGATTATACCACCTGTATTTTGATTGAAGGTGAACCACCCACCGGAGACTTTCAGCGCCAGGTACTAAAGGCGGAGAAAGCAGCTTTTTATGATGGGTATTATCGAGCTTTCGCTCTTTGGGCAGGCCCCTGCTCCATCTGTGCAGAATGCGGCGGTACAGAAGGATGTAAGAATACTCAAAGTGCCCGGCCTTCCATGGAAGCATCCGGGATTGATGTCTATGAGACGGTAAAGAGAGCGGGGATCTCTTTAAAACCCTTGTCGCCTGATGATTACTATGTAAAATATTTTGCAATTTTATTATTGGAGTGAGCAGGATGCGAATATTATTGGTACAAACCCCCTCTGTGGAGAGTGTGACCCAAGAAAGAGTTTATCCTATCGGCATTGTGAGCCTGGCGACTTACCTTAAAAAAGCCGGCTATGATGTGGGACTTCTGGATATGAATTTAGAGGCGGATCAATTTGGAGCTTTGAAGGAACGGCTCTTAGACTTTCAGCCGGATCTGGTAGGTTTATCACTAAGAAACATCGACCCTTTAGCCAACAAAACCAGTTCCCTGATCCCTCCTTTTATCGTAACCGTGCGTTTGGTATCAGCTCTTTTACCAAAGGCTCGGCTTGTGGTTGGGGGGACCGGTTTTTCTCTCTTTCCGGAACGGATCATGGCAGAGCTGCCGGAGATTGATTACGGAATTGTCGGCGAGGGAGAAAAATCCTATCTGGCATTGCTCCGTTCATTGGACAATCCCCCTATGATTCCCGGATTGTGCTATCGCAAAGGGGAGAAAATCGAAAGGATTCCTGCTATTGCCGACTTTGATATGAGGGAATATCTGGTTCCGGACCGAAGTCTCCTCGCCCCCGAATTATATACCGGGATCAATCAGTATGCTCCTTCCATGGGCATTGAAACTTCCCGGGGCTGCCCATTCCAGTGTACTTATTGTGTGTATGGGCGGCTGCAAGGGGAAAAGCTTCGCTGTCGGGAACCGCGGCAAGTAGTCGACGAATTAGAATTTTTGTACAAGGAACACAGCGTCCAAAATTTTCATTTTAACGCCCCTGTGGTTAATCTTCCCAGTGAGCATTTGGATGAGATTTGCCGGGAAATCCTGGGACGCAGGCTCCAGATTACATGGAGCGGTTTTTTTAGAGAAGATTTATTAAATGAAGAAAATGTTTTTCTTTATGAAGCGGCCGGCTGTAATTGCTTTTCTTTGTCGCCTGACGGTCTTAGCCAGCAAGCCCTTGATGTACTGGGTAAAAACATGAAGATAGAAGATGTGATTCGGGCAGGTGAGTTAACCGCCCAAACAGATGTCTGTACCATGTATCATTTTTTGGTGAATGTTCCCGGCGAAAACTCTGAAACCATAAAAAGCGGCATGGAGCTATTGGATCGTCTTTATGAGCTCCACGCAAAAAAAAGAAACCTGGGAACGGTGGTCTTAAATAACATTCGCATTTTTCCGGGGACGCCCATAGAAAAAATTGCTCTGGCCCAGGGAGTAATATCACCCCATACCGATTTGATCTATCCGGTATATTACAATCCTCAGCCCTATGAAATGCTTCGGTATCAATTGGAAACCTATCACTTATGTAAAAATGTTTTTATGTGGCAGGAAGTGAGGTTATCATAATGAAGGTTCTGCTCTTAGAGCATCCCCGGTATATTGCCCGGGAAAGATGTAATGATATTGCCAATACACCCCTGTCCTCCAGTTTGATTAGCGGCTATGTTGCCGGTATGTTGTCCGACAGGGGACATGAAGTAAAAATAATTGAAGGATATTTGGAAAAGATGTCCTATGATGAGATCTTCGATGAGGTTCGGGACTTCTCCCCGGATCTGATGGCGGTACACCTGGTGTACAGCTGGGGGAATAATCAGAACTTATTTGCTTTGATCAACAAATTAAAATCGGATGGTAGCGCGAAGTTTGTCCTGGTGTACGGATTTTATCCCACTTTTGCCTATGAAGAAATCCTCCGATCATGTCCGGCTCTTGACGGAGCCGTAATCAGTGAACCTGAACTTACCCTTGCAGAATTGACGGAAAGGTTTGACGGTACTGGTGTTCCCAAAAGTATCTCCGGCATGGCTTGGCGGAATGAAGACGGTTCTCTTGAGGTAAAGAGACGGGACCCTGTTGAAAATCTGGATGATCTGCCTTATCCGTTGCGTACTCCGGTGATGATGAAGATGTATGAAGTTAATCTGGAAGGCAGCAGGGGCTGTTACGGTGGATGTACCTTTTGCTATATTAATCCTTACTATGGACGAGAGCATGCTTGCTGGCGGGGTCGTACGCCGGAACATATCATGAGTGAAATAGATCAGATTATAGCTAAGTGGGGGAAAAAAGAGTTCTATTTTACCGATCCCAACTTTTTCGGCCCTGGGAAAAGAGGGCAGGAAAGGGCTCTGAAATTGGCGCAGATGATAAAAGAGAGAAAGATTCATTTTGGCATTGAGGCGCGAGTCAATGATATTCATGAAGAAACCATTTCCGCTTTGGTGGAGGCAGGCTTGAGGGATATCCTGATCGGACTGGAAAGCGGCAAGGATGATTCCCTGAAACGTCTCAATAAAATGACTACCGTCGCCCAAAATGAAAGAGCCCTGAAAATCCTTCGGAAGTATGGCATTGAGCCCAATGTGGGGTTTATTATGTTTGAGCCGGATTCTTCATTGGCCGATATCAGAACCAACCTTGAATTTCTTTTGAGAAACGATTTATTAAAAAACTTAGCGATTACGGCCAATGTACTTTATCATCCCCAGATTATTCTTCAGGGCACCAAGGCTTACCAAGAATTAAAAAAGGCGGGCCGGCTGGTGCTTGGTGCCACTACCTATGAAGGGGCAGCTGATTTTGCTGATCCCCAAGTAAAGACTCTAGCCGAGGCCATGAGCCAAATTACCAATCATCTTTTTGTGAAAATGAATGATATTTGGAGCGGCAGGGTGCCAGAGCCGGAAGACGCAGAAGGAAGATATCAAAAATTAAACCAACTGCTGGTCCAAAGTTTTAGCCATGGCTTGGAGCAGCTGGAATCAGGTGTGGTATTTTCTAATGAGGAGATTAGTCAAATCGTAGCTTTCCAAAAGCAGAAAATGAATGAATATTTACCCCTGTAAGAGAAGATGCCCGTCTGAAGAATTTGGCCAAATTCTTCAGACGGGCATCTTTGGTTCTGCTTTCAGAAAGCATAAATTTTTAAAGGTTGAAAGTATTAATTTTCTTTATTTTTTTGATCACTTCTGGTATTAGCCAAAGATGCTGCGCAGCCAGCTCATGATCGAGTCTAAAAGATGATTGCTCTAAAGCCTTGCTATATCTACATTTTAAGATTTTTTACACTAAACTTGGATTATAACAAATAATTTGCATAAAATCATCTTCAAAAAAGAAGGAAATTGGTAAAAGATGCCTAATATAACACAATATTTGGCAATATGACAAAATATATTAATTATGTAAAGGGAGAGATATTTTTGAGGAAATTTGTCAATTACACACTTGTTTGTATGCTGTTCCTAATGTTGTGCCTGATAGTTCTGCCAGGCACGTCCAAGGTGTGGGCGGAAGGAGAGACTTCCCTTCTTGAGCAAAAAACCCCTGATCAAATGTTAAAGGAAATGACAACAGGGTTAGATCCTAAGCTAAGGGAGGACTACCTGCCGGAGGAAGCCTGGACGGATAGAATGCTGGTACAATATGCTGCCGGAAAAAAAGAAACCGGTCGCAAAGAAATCATTACTGCTCTGAAAGGATCCTTTAAAGAATTTGGTACACTTAGTTTAGATGGGTGGGATCTGATCCATCTTACAGCAAAGCAGAATCCCTTGAAAGTGATCAAAGAATTGGAAGGCAAGGAAGGAATAATACATATTCAGCCGGATGAATTACTGTATCTGGCAGGAGCGGATCCGAATCTAAAACAGCAATGGAGTCTGGGTTTGGATGTGACTTTGGAACGTGTCTCCCTCAATCAGGATCAAGGATCTTCTCAGGTTATAGAAGGGAAAGAAGAATGAACGGGGAGCTTTACTCTCACAAACCAGGCCTATGGGAGAGACCCGGACCTATGTTAATAACGCCGCCGGATTGCCTGTTCTAATGACGGATGCCACAGGCAAAAGCACCGCCTATGCCTATGACTATGTGAATAGGCTCAAAGAAAAGAGAGCCAATTATGACGGAATCACCATCACCTATCACCCCACGGGTCAACCGGATCAATATGCGGTCTGGAAGGATACCGGGGGAAACAAGGTGTACGGAGATGCCCTGACCTACAGTTATTTTGGAGACGGGGTTACCCGGGAAAGAAAGGTGGGGAATTACAGCACCACTTTCCAATATGATCCGGTTTTAAACCGGACATCTGTGCAAGTGTTTGTTGTAAAATAAAAATACCGGAAAATGCAGAAGGAAGATATCAAAAATTAAGCCAACTGCTGGTCCAAGGTTTCCCCCCTGTAAAAGAAGATGCCCGCTGAAGAATTTGGCAAAATCACTCAGCGGGCATCAAATTCTGGTTTTTTTGATCAATCCTAGTTTTAGCCGAAGATGCTGCGCAGCCAGCTCATGATCGAGTCTAAAAGATTTTGGAAAAAGCCCTTGTTTTCATTTAGCGTATCCTTGACGATATCAAGATTCCGGCTAATACTGTCCAATTGTTTGGTGATGGTATCAACATTCAAATCCAGCTTGCTGATTTTTTCCATTAGGTTGAGAATTTGATTGACCTGCTCTTCGGAAAGATTGATCCCTAATTCCTGAGCAATATTTAAAATCACCTGTCGCATATCTTCCGGTGTTTTGATATTTTGCTGGGTAATCTCTTTTTTTACGTTTTGGATCAGTTTCACGGCTTCGTCTTTACCAATGTCCTGGCTGATATCTTCCGTGACGAAAAGCTCTTCATTGGCCGTTTCTTTGGCATCAGTGGATAGTTTTTCCCCAGTAGCTTCTTCAAAGGCCAGCATAATACCGGTGAGAGCCGTTGTTCCCGTGACATCAAAAGGAGCCGCTATCTGCACCTCCGCGTCTTTGACTCCTGCTGTGACCAAGGCGTTGGCATACATTTCCTTGGTTACCCAGGTAATATTATGGGTGCTGACGCCCAGACCCTCCCCTCTGGGCAATAATTTGACATGAGAGGAAGAAATCGCTTTCGTACCGATCTTCTCCTTGGTGGCAATTCCTTTGAGATGCTCCTCCACATCTTGAATGGATACTTCGATAATATCCACATCTCTTTCAGAGACACCGAATTCCTCCAGCATTTGGGTTCTTTGGGCAGCGGTTAAATCTGCGCCCAGGCTTACCGCTTCTGTTTTTCCAGCGAGAACAGCCAAGGGTGCAAGCATGAGCAACATGGTAATGACGCCGAGCATCATAAGGATTTTTCTGTTTTTAATGGACATAGCTTCACTCCTATTCAAAAATTTAGTTTTTCCCTTCCAGATATTATAGACTGTCTCCAACCTAAAAATGTTTCCTAAATTTTAAATTTTTATCTTCAGGGAAGTAGTCTTAAAATAATCTAAGTACTATGGAAAATCATCCGTGGACATGGCAGCTCCCGGGGAAGTTATTCTAAGTACCTCCCCCGGAGGAAAATATGAATCCCGGCAAGGTACCTCCTTCTCCGCCGCTTTGGCGGCGGCTGCGGCCGCCCTGCTCCTTGAACAAAATCCGGATATGCAGCCCGCTGAGATAAAAAAGGCCCTGATGGAAACGGGAGATTTGTTGTCAACCCTAATAGAGAGAACCCAAACCGGCAGAAAAGTGAATGCAGGGAATGCCCTTGAAAAAATCAGACCGGATCAAATAACGGATATTGAAGGCAGTGTTATACCGGTGGATAGGGATATGCAGGTAAGGGAAAGTATTGATATGACAGTCCTCCGTCAGGGTGACGGCGGTAAGCCGGGCACGGTTACAGGGGGATTTGGTTACCATATGATGATTGTGGACGGAACCGTCTGGGCCTGGGGCAGAAATTGGACAGGTCAATTGGGCGACGGGACAAATATAAATCGCGCCATGCCGGGGCCTGTGCGTAATTTATTTCAGGTAACTGCTGTGGACGGCGGTTTTGAACACAGCATCGCCTTAAAAAGTGACGGCACGGTCTGGACCTGGGGTAACAATAGCTATGGTAAATTAGGTGACGGAACAACTACCTCACGCTACGCACCGGTGCAGACAGCCGGATTATCCGATGTTACTGCCATTTCAGCCGGGTATGATTTTAATATTGCCCTAAAAAGCGACGGCACAGTATGGGCTTGGGGCAGAAACCGGTATGGCCAATTGGGTGACGGCACCACTGTGTCCAGCTCTTTACCGGTGCAGGTCAGCGGTTTGCGGAACATCATCGCTATCAGTGCCGGTTGTGAACATGCCTTGGCCATAAAAAGTGACGGTACCGTTTGGGCTTGGGGCAAAAATGGAAAAGGCCAGCTGGGTGACGGGACAAACACCGCGCGTAATACGCCGGTGCAGGTGACGGGCTTGAATTCAATTACTGCCATCTCCTGCGGAGTGGATCATACCCTGGCTGTTAAAGAGGACGGCACCGTCTGGGCCTGGGGAGATAATTCTTATGGCGCGTTAGGAGACGGCAGTTTGGTGGGTCGTAATATACCGGTCCAGGTCGATGGTTTACTCAATGCCCAAAAGGTCATTGCAGGATATTATTACAGTCATGTGCTGAAAGATGACGGTACCCTGTGGTCGGCAGGCTTCAATAATAGCGGAAGCCTGGGTGACGGAACATCAACAGACAGCAGTATCTTCAAAATGAATCCGTATCTCACTCAGGTAACAGAGGTAGGGGAGCATAACGGAAGGAATACCATGATCTTAAAAGCAGATGGTTCGTGCTTTTTGTGGGGGCCGAACAATTATGGTCAACTGGGGCCCGGCACCAACGCCTATTATGAGAGTGTGCCGTTGAAGCTGGGCCTCCAGACCTCCATCGTTAAAGGAGCGGCCGGCAGCTATCACTCCATGGTCGTGGAAAAGGGTGAAGTCCTGGCCTGGGGATATAATGGAAGCGGCATCTTGGGAGACGGAACAACAACGAATCGCAATACACCGGCAAAGGTGCTGCAGCTGCAACAGGTGATGGGCATTTCCGGCAAGAATTTGCACAGTCGGGCCTTACTGAGTGACGGGACTGTTAAAGCCTGGGGTAATAACAGCCAGGGACAGTTAGGTGATAATACAAGAACAGGCAGACTCACCCCGGTGTCGGTGTTAAACCTAAACCATATCGTAGGAATCGGTGCCGGTTACTATCACAGTGCGGGCCTGAAAAGCGACGGAACCGTTTGGACCTGGGGGATGAACAGTTCCGGCCAGCTGGGAACCGGAGATTATTACTTTTATCTGGCTCCGGTGCAGGTGAGCAGCTTGAGCGGCGTCAAAGCCATTTCCGTGGGCAGGCAGCATAATCTGGCTCTGAAAAGCGATGGCACTGTCTGGGCTTGGGGAGAAAACGCATATGGTCAGCTGGGTGATAATACGACGACGGGGCGGGTAGTTCCGGTGCAGGTCCTCGCCCTAAGCGATATCGTTGCTGTATCAGCCGGCGATAGAAATTCATTGGCCTTGAAAAGCGACGGTACGGTCTGGTCCTGGGGAGGCAGTACGACTCCTTATCTCCCGACGCAAATATCCACCTTAAGCAATGTAACAGGAATATCCGCAGGGGGTGTGCACAACCTGGTCTTAAAAAGCGATGGCACAGCCTATGCCTGGGGGCAAAACTACTACGGTCAGTTGGGGGATGGTACTAATACTACCCGGGGAGTACCTGTAAAGGTGCAGCGTTTCGAAAGCGGCGTCCTGGTATCGGCCGGATATGATTTTTCTTTAGGTCTAAGCAGTGATCATAATATCTGGACCTGGGGACAGAACACATATGGACAGTTGGGCGATGGTACCTTTAGATCCAATGTGTGGCCCAAGCCCAATATTTCTACGGGTCCCAGTTTCTATTATCAATATGATCATAACAATCGTTTAATCATGAGGCAAGGCAATACGACCTGGCAGTTTATATATGATCAGAACGGGAATCTGCTGTCCAAAGAACCGTTAAATTAATATTTGAAGGATAGAAGGGCGGGTTGGCATTGAAAAAAATTATTGCGTGGATATTATTGGTGACATTTTTATTCGGCAGTATCCCGGTACCATCCTTGGCGGCTGCTTCATTCAAGGACTTAGATATCGAAGAGATCTTTAAGGAAGATGACACAACCACCGCAGAGCCAAAATCTATTATTAATCACCAATATGTGGGCCTGGGTGATGAAGAAGAGGATAATTTTATTGATTTGTCTCTGCCCGAAGGCACTGTCCGTGTAAATGCACTGAGTGTGTTGGTAAAAAGTATCTTAGAAGAAAATAACAGCTGGGACCGTTTGCGGAATTATCTTTTTGAAGGAACAGGTTTTTTACTCCCTCCCAAAGCTGAGGTTCCTTCTCCGGAAAAACCGGTTTTAGAGCCGCAGCTGATTGAAGAAGAGGTAGGTGAAGAACCTGTCTCTGATCCCGTTATTGATATGAATGAAGATATTATCTCTGACCCGGCTGACGAGATGGTTGACGATATAAATGAAGAAACAGTCACATAGCCGGTTGAATCAGACAGCAGTCAAAGTACCGAAAAAGATGCACCGGCTGAAGAAAGGGGAGCTGCCCCCGATACATCCGACCAAACCCTTAACGATGAAGATATTGTAACGGAAGAATCCCTCCCGGAAACTGTAATCGAAGAGGGATACGAACCGGAGCAGGATCAGGCTGATGAAACCGAACCCGAAGGGGCACCGGCAGGGGATGAGTCTGCCGGTGCTGATTCCTCCGGCCCGGAGATGGATAAATCAAATGAGGAAATACTTGAAGGCATACCGGATAACACACTTGACCCTGCATTAGAGTCGGAACTAGAGGCAATCATGCAGCAGGTAAACGAAGAAGAGAGCTGGTTCAACAGCCTGGTGGGCCCATCCATTGCCAATAATGTCCATAACAATAAATATGCTGCCTGGGACGATACCAGTGAAATTGTATCACCCCAAACAGGTGAATTAACCCTGCGCTTCGATGACATTCAGTTGCCGGGGAGAAACGGTCTGGATCTAACGATCGGCAGAATTTATCAAAGCAGTCAGGCGCGGACGGGGAAATGGGATATCTCCCCTTTCGAAGATCAGCAAAACAGTTTTTCTTCATATTTTCAGGAGCGTTATAATTTAGGTACCGGCTGGTCCTTCGCCTTTCCTTCCGTTCAGGTAGAACAAGACAGCGATCAAGATATTGAAAGCCGAGAGTTATATTATCATACCGGTAACGGTGAGGTATACCTGGTTAAAATGACTTCACAAACCGGGGATAGCAATCTGGAGAATTATTATCGCAAAGATTGTGAATTCAGGGGAGATACCACCTATGTGTATATGGACGGTACGGAAGGAGACGGTTTGGAAAGTATCCGCTCCCAGTATGTTTTTGAGACGGCGGATAAGACAAAGCAATATTTTGCGGCGGATGGCCGTCTGATGGCGATAATTGACCGGTTTGGCAACAAAATTGAGTTTAAGCATAAATTGTTTCCCGTAACCAACCGGGTGGTAAATTACGATTTTGACGACAGCAACCAGATGGATAGCGGTGTACCCTGGACCTTTAATGAAGCTTACCTTAAAATAGCAACTGATAAGGGATACCAGGATAATACTTCCTTGTGGTTTGAGCACCCTTCTTCCACCAGGACCACCCAATCTGCTTTTTCCAAGCCGATTAAAGTGACACCCAACCGCAAGCATCGTATCAGCGGTTATTTGGCGGATGCCTTGGATGCGGGGGTTGCCTCTGTGCGCATTCACCAATATTCAAAATGGCGCGGCATCCATTATAATGCATATTTGGGCGGCTGGGTGTCCGGATATTTCCTGGAAAAAGTGCCGAACAGTTCAATTGAAATTGCCAGCTCCAGTTACGGGGATTGGAATTGGCGCGGTTTTGAGGAATATTTCACCGTCGACGATGATACCGATTATATCCAGATTGAATTCTTAGCCAAGAGTGCTAAGGGAGATGCCTGGTTGGATAAGGTATGTTTGGATCAAGTGTATCCTTTGATCACAGAAATCACGGATAGTATCGGCAGGAAGATCAATTTTCAATATACGGATAATTTTTATGAAGAGGATGGCGAGGATGATAACAACAATCCCATCACCGTAACCATAAAGGATCCCAGCCTGAGTCAAACCAAAACCCTTACTTATCAGCGCGGGGTCATTAATACTCAATCTTATGATTATTTATTTCAAGGAGTTCTTTTAAGTTATAAAAACGGTGAATTGGATATGGATGATTACCAGGTCTATCCGGGGGAGGACTATTCCGGTCAAAGAAGATATCCCAGTCTGGGAAGCTACCATGACGGGGAAGATTTATACGAATATAAATACAGTCTAAAAATGAACCTTTTCTCTTTTGTCAATAAGAAATCTTCAGGAGGCTATGCAACTATTGGTGAGGTGTTGCTAAGTCACATTTCACTACGCAACAGCAGGATCAATTATAATTTTTATGAGACGAAACCCAAGCATTTGGGAAAAAGAGGCTTTTATGAACAATCATATCTGACAGACCGGGAAGAAGATTATCGGGTTAATAACAAATGGGACCGCGGAGAACATAACAAAAGAACCTACAGCTATGGAGGTACTTATCAGGGAAATCCCTATGATAATGAAACCGGCTACTCGGAGACCTTTTACAGTAATCATGATTTACCTAAAAATACAGGGTTCCAGTGGATCTGCAGCGTAGAGCAGGAGGACGGATTAAAAACTGATTACGTCTTCAAGGGAAGCAGCGCCATGGGGCTCCGTGAAGACCGGAGGGTCACCTACCATTCCGGGGGTGAAAAGGAAACTCTGTACTATGAAGAGTATGACGGGACATACCATAACCAGCCCCTCCGCATCAAAAGTGTGCAGGAAAACAGCGGCGGTACCTATCCCCTCTATCAGGGCTATACCTATAATACCTGGGGCGGCGTAGCAAAGGAAACGAAACCATTGACCCCGGCCCAATGGGAAGACAGCACCCAAAAGGAACTGAATACTGTGAGCTATACCTATCATCCCACGTATAAGTTTCCTGCATCCACAAGCTATTATCAAAAAGAGGGTGTATTATTAACGGAAAATACCGAATATACATCCTCCGGTGCGATTCAGTCCACAACTAATGCCAAGGGGGAAACCACCTATTTTGAATATGCGGACGGGGCCCATCCCGGGAACTGCAGCAAAACCTGGCGGGCGCTCCCGAATGGTCAGCAGGAGATTACAGAGTATCAGTATGATGCTAATTATGCTGCCTATCCCACCCGGATTATGCAAAAGTATACGGAAGACGGAGTACCTAAAACCAGTATCACCACTCGTCAATATGATTTTCTATGGGGCCATCTGATCAGTGAAGATGATGCCTTGGGTAATGAAACCACCTATCAATATGATACTCAGGGACGGTTGATGTCTGAATGGTCTCCCTGGGATCTGGAAGATAAGAGTGGTACTTATATCGCAATTCGGTATTTTACATATGACAAAGTGCTGTTGACGGACTATGGCTATAACGGCCGGGGGGCTTTTCGGGTACAGACGTCGACCATCCATTTTCGCAGTATCATCGACCGGCCGATTATCAATCGCACCTACGATTATTATGATGATTACGGCAATCTTCTGGTGAAAGAGGAATGGGAGCATGTGCAGGGTCTTACCCGTGCAACCCAATTCCACTATGGCGACTACGGCCGGTTGGTTTCATCAAAAGATCCCCTCCAACGAGAAACTGTCTACAGCATCGATGAATGGGATCGTTTGAAATCCGTCACCGATGTCCAGGGGAATAAACAATTCTATGAGTATGATATTGTACAGCAAAGTAAGGATACCTATTTCCAGCCGGCAGGGGGCAGCAGTGAAAACCACTACCGGGAGTGCTTCGATGAAAGAGGCCGGATCATTGAGCGCAGGGCCTATCCCGTAAGCGGCGGCCCCGGGGTATCGGAAAGCTACACCTACGACCTTTTGGATAATCTGATCCGTCTTACAGACGGGAAAGAAAACCAAACTGATTTTCACTATGACGCTTTGGGGAATGTAAGCAGTGTCACCAACGCCTTAGGAGAAAACACAGATTACGCTTACAACCATCTGAATCAAATCAGTGAAATCAAGCAATATGAAAATAGCCAGAGCATCATTAACAGCAAAGCCTATGATGAAAGGGGAGCTTTACTCTCACAAACCAGACCCATGGGTGAAACTCGCACCTATGTTAATAACGCCGTCGGATTGCCTGTTCTGATGACCGATGCCACGGGTAAGAGCACCGCCTACTCCTATGATTATCTGAATCGGCTTAAAGAGAAGAGGGCCAATGAGGATGGGATCACCCTCACCTATCACCCCATGGGTCAGCCGGATCAATATGCAGTCTGGAAGGATACCGGGGGCAGCAAGGTGTACGGGGATGCCCTGACCTATGAATATTTTGGCGATGGAGTCACCCGGGAAAGAATGTTGGGAAACTACAGCACCGCTTTCCAATACGATCCGGTTTTAAACCGGACATCTGTGCAGGATCCCTTTAACCTGACGGTGCAGTACAGCTATGACAGTCTGAACCATCCGGATCAGGTAACCGTGGAAGGGCAGGTCTTCGATTACGAATTCTACGGGGACGGGATGCTGAAATCGGTGCAGTACCCTGCGGTCGGAGGAAAGATTCCCCTCAGCACCTATACTTATGATAATATGAACCGCCTGACTTTCTTGGTGAATAAAGTGGGCACTCAGATTATCTCCCAATACAGCTACCGGTATGATGATAACAGCAATATCATCGAGCAGGTGGAAAACGGGAGCGTGACCCGTTATACTTATGATGTATTGAACCGACTGATTGAAACTACCTTGCCGGACGGGACAAAGAAAACTTATGGGTATGATACCCGGGGCAACCGTACCCAGATGAGGGGTACCGCAGAGGATGAACTGACCGGTATACCCGGTACCTTTACCTATAACAATTGGGACCAGTTGGACGAGTTTAGCAGCCAAGGGGAGGTAACCCAGTATCAATATGACGGGGAAGGTCTGCGTACCGCAAAGACCAATGACGGGGATACCCTGCGCTATCATTTGGATGATCAGGGGAGAGTCCTGGCCGAATCCAACGGAGCGGGTCAGGTAACAGCCCAAAACATCTGGGGCCACCGAATGCTGGCCCGCAAGATCAGCGGCAGCTACTATTATTATTTCTACAATGGTCATGGCGATGTGGTGCAGATCGTGAACAGCAGCGGTACTGTGGTTAACCGCTACACCTACGATGAATGGGGGAATGTGCTGAGTCAGACGGAAGGGATTGATAATCCCATCCTCTATGCGGGAGAGTATTATGATGAAGAGAGCGGGCTGTACTATTTAAGGGCCAGGTATTACGATCCCTCAGTGGGCAGGTTTATATCGGAGGATCCTGCTAGGCACGGCTTGAACTGGTACACATATTGCTTTAATAATCCGGTGAATTTTATTGATCCTAGTGGATTAGCATATGTCCAACTCCGGCCAACGATTCAAAATTTAGGTGGCAGCATCAGTTGGAATTCCAATACGAATGTAGGAACTGTTTATTTGGATGGAAGCTCTGTCACAGTATATGACCGTGATGGCAATGGTAACTTCATTCAAGGTGGTTTAATGTATTCCAATGATACATGGCTTTTTGCAGCATTAGCAGTAAAATTTGATCTAGGAAATGGTTGGACTGGCAGAATAGAACGTGATGCATCGGGTGCTAGATCAGATAAGCATGCGCACGTGTATAAAGGAGACTCAAAATATGCACAAAATGAAGATGGATCGCCGCATGATGGTTCTAAAGGAGGTCCTCCCGGTAGCGTAAAAAATAATTTGAAAAAGAAAAAGGGATGGGATTGGGACGCAAAAGAAAAAGATTGGGCGAATAAGATTTATATAGGTGTAGATGATGGTGGTACCCATTATATAAAATATCCTAATGGTAGAGCGGTTAAGGTTGCGCCGTATAGACCGATGGGATATACGGCGCCGTATTGGCCAAATAGAAATGAATTAATTGAGTATTATACTGGGCCTACTTATATAAATAATAATGCTGGAAACAGCAATAACGGAAAAGGAATGATTGTCCCAATGCCAAATTCCATGCCCATACCTATGCCGTCACCAGCCCCCATGCCAATACCTATTTTTTGAGATAGGAGGACGGAGAAAATGAGTCAAAAAAGAACAAAGATTTATATTAATGCAAATGCTAAAGATCGTGAATTTATTTATACAGGCATAGAATTTTATGAATTTGTACATTATTTGCGGAATCCAATAGAGCATATTCTTCTTTTAAAGTCAAACTATATGGGAAATGGTTTTGCAAACAACTTTGAATTGGTAGAAGGATTAGATGAGGTTGGATTATTAGCAAAAGAAGATGTTAACAGTTATGGGGACTTCTGCTTTGTGGATTATAAGCAAGCGGACATGGTTAATCAATTAACAGATGAACAGATAGCAGAGTTGCTATATTTGGGGCATATGTATAAACCATTAACAACACCTTTTTTTGAGAAGTTAGACAACCAATTCGCTTATCTGGCGCATGATGATGGGTTTTTCTGTAAACTATATTGTCGACATATTGAAGATTTTGCTACATTATTGGCTAAAAAAATTCAATCATGTATTGAGGGCAAAACAAAATATAGCATAAGCGAACCAGATAAGCTAATCAGCTGTTGCTTGTTGGAATTAGCGGAAAATGGTTTGCTAATTGATTTCGATGAATTAACGGCTGATGATGACCACATTTTCGTAAATTATTTTTTAGTGGGCAAATACACCGACATGGATAGAATATTAAACGAAAATGAACGTCTTAAAGAAAAGGCCATAATTCAAAACCGTCTTGCTTACACACAATGCAAGTGGAAGTTTGATTAAGTGTAGGGGTTGCGGGGTTATTGGCATGTTACAGGGGGGTGTGCTGAAATCGTCTCAATACCCGCAACCTCCTAGTCTCAAAGCCATTATTATTAGAACATGGGACGATCCTTGAAGGGTTCATTTCGGAAGCTTTGCTGTAATAACAGCTCAACAGTCAGATAAACACTGATTGTTGAGCTGTTTTCTTGACCATCTTAGATGTTCAGCAAAATTTTTTTGAGGTTCTGAACATCAGGTCAACGGACACTAAAGTCTATTGACCTTTTTTATTTGAAAAGAAGGTGTCAATAGGACATCAAGTGATTCTCGCGGTCGGATACCGCGTAAAATCTCCGCGCAGCACACGGTTCCGACAGTGGATAAAACTTTTTTGCATGGGTATCTGCAAAAGGGCTTCACGATGAACGACGATTTTTTGAGCTTTTCAGGAATGTCAGGAAACCGTTAATGCTGCTTTAGTTGCCAGATGACAGAAATATCGTTCAATACCAGGTAATGGGTGTTAGAGATCAGAAACAGATACCGGCTTTCTAGTGATATTGTTCTAAAACTATGAACCAGGGGATTCGACTTGATCAGCCAAACGGGATGTCAGGGGGACTGGGTTGTTGGCATTCTAATTCTTTAGAAGTGTTAGCAATGTATGTCAACACCTCTATCCGGGGGAAGAATATTCCGGCCAAAGAAGATATCCCAGCCTGGTAAGCTACCATGACGGGGAAGATTTATATGAATATAGATACAGACTAAGAACGGACTTTTTCTCTTTTGTCAACAAGGAATATTCAGGTGGCTATGCAACGATTGGTGAGGTGTTATTAAGAAGCATCTCACTGCGTAACAGCCGGATTAATTATGATTTTAATGAGACGAACCCCAAGCATTTGGGGAGAAGAGGCTTTTATGAACAATCCTATCTGACCTCCCGGGAAGAACAATACTTAGTTAATAACAAATGGGACGGCGGAGGACATAACAAAAGAACCTACAGTTACGGTGGTACCTACCAGGGAAATCCCTATTACAATGAAACCGGCTACTCGGAGACCTTTTACAGTAATCATGATTTACCTAAAAATACAGGGTTCCAGTGGATCTGCAGCGTAGAGCAGGAGGACGGATTAAAAACTGATTACGTCTTCAAAGGAAGCAGCGCCATGGGCCTTCGTGAAGATCAAAGGGTCACCTACCATTCCGGGGGTGAAAAGGAAACTCTGTACTATGAAGAGTATGACGGGACATACCATAACCAGCCCCTCCGCATCAAAAGTGTGCAGGAAAACAGCGGCGGTACCTATCCCCTCTATCAGGGCTATACCTATAATACCTGGGGCGGCGTAGCAAAGGAAACGAAACCATTGACCCCGGCCCAATGGGAAGACAGCACCCAAAAGGAACTGAATACTGTGAGCTATACCTATCATCCCACGTATAAGTTTCCTGCATCCACAAGCTATTATCAAAAAGAGGGTGTATTATTAACGGAAAATACCGAATATACATCCTCCGGTGCGATTCAGTCCACAACTAATGCCAAGGGGGAAACCACCTATTTTGAATATGCGGACGGGGCCCATCCCGGGAACTGCAGCAAAACCTGGCGGGCGCTCCCGAATGGTCAGCAGGAGATTACAGAGTATCAGTATGATGCTAATTATGCTGCCTATCCCACCCGGATTATGCAAAAGTATACGGAAGACGGAGTACCTAAAACCAGTATCACCACTCGTCAATATGATTTTCTATGGGGCCATCTGATCAGTGAAGATGATGCCTTGGGTAATGAAACCACCTATCAATATGATACTCAGGGACGGTTGATGTCTGAATGGTCTCCCTGGGATCTGGAAGATAAGAGTGGTACTTATATCGCAATTCGGTATTTTACATATGACAAAGTGCTGTTGACGGACTATGGCTATAACGGCCGGGGGGCTTTTCGGGTACAGACGTCGACCATCCATTTTCGCAGTATCATCGACCGGCCGATTATCAATCGCACCTACGATTATTATGATGATTACGGCAATCTTCTGGTGAAAGAGGAATGGGAGCATGTGCAGGGTCTTACCCGTGCAACCCAATTCCACTATGGCGACTACGGCCGGTTGGTTTCATCAAAAGATCCCCTCCAACGAGAAACTGTCTACAGCATCGATGAATGGGATCGTTTGAAATCCGTCACCGATGTCCAGGGGAATAAACAATTCTATGAGTATGATATTGTACAGCAAAGTAAGGATACCTATTTCCAGCCGGCAGGGGGCAGCAGTGAAAACCACTACCGGGAGTGCTTCGATGAAAGAGGCCGGATCATTGAGCGCAGGGCCTATCCCGTAAGCGGCGGCTCTGGGGTACAGGAAAGCTATACCTATGACCTTTTGGATAATTTGATCCGTCTTACAGATGGGAGAGGAAACCAAACAGATTTTCACTATGACCCTTTGGGTAATGTAACCGGCGTCACCAACGCCTTAGGAGAAAACACGGATTACGCTTACAACCATCTGAATCAAATCAGTGAAATCAAGCAATATGAAAACAGCCAGAGCATCATTAACAGCAAAGCTTATGATGAGCGTGGAGCTTTGCTCTCACAAACCAGGCCCATGGGGGAAACTCGCACCTATGTTAATAACGCCGCCGGATTGCCTGTTTTGATGACGGATGCCACAGGCAAAAGCACCGCCTATTCTTATGACTATCTGAATCGGCCCAAAGAAAAGAGGGCCAATGATGACGGCATCACCATCACCTATCACCCCATGGGCCAGCCCGATCAATATGAGGTCTGGAAGGATACCGGGGGCAGCAAGGTGTACGGGGATACCCTGACCTATGAATATTTTGGCGACGGAGTCACCCGGGAAAGAAAGTTGGGTAATTACAGCACTGTTTTTCAATACGACCAGGTTTTAAACCGGACGTCCGTGCAGGATCCCTTTAACTTGACGGTTCAGTACAGCTATGACAGTCTGAACAATCCGGATCAGGTAACCGTGGAAGGGCAGGTCTTCGATTACGAATTCTACGGGGACGGGATGCTGAAATCGGTGCAGTATCCTGCGGTCGGAGGAAAGATTCCCCTCAGCACCTATACTTATGATAATATGAACCGCCTGACTTTCTTGGTGAATAAAGTGGGCACTCAGATTATCTCCCAATATAGCTACCGGTATGATGATAACAGCAATATTATTGAGCAGGTGGAAAACGGGAGCGTGACCCGTTATACTTATGATGTATTGAACCGACTGATTGAAACTACCTTGCCGGACGGGACAAAGAAAACTTATGGGTATGATACCCGGGGCAACCGTACCCAGATGAGGGGTACCGCAGAGGATGAACTGACCGGTATACCCAGTACCTTTACCTATAACAATTGGGATCAATTGGCCCAGTTTAGCAGCCAAGGGGAGGTAACCCAGTATCAATATGACGGGGAAGGTCTGCGCACCGCGAAGATCCAGGGCACGGATACCCTGCGCTATCATTTGGATGATCAGGGGAGAGTCCTGGCTGAATCCAACGGATCTGGTCAGTTAACAGCCCAAAACATCTGGGGCCACCGAATGCTGGCCCGCAAGATCAGCGGCAGCTACTATTATTATTTTTACAATGGCCATGGTGATGTGGTGCAGATCGTGAACAGCAGCGGTGCTGTAGTCAACCGCTACACCTATGACGAATGGGGGAATGTGCTTAGTCAGACGGAAGGGATTGATAATCCTATCCTCTATGCGGGAGAGTACTATGATGAGGAGAGTGGGCTGTACTATTTAAGGGCCAGGTATTACGATCCCTCTGTGGGCAGGTTTATTTCGGAGGACAGTAATGAGGGGCAGGTCACCAATCCGCTAAGTTTGAATCTGTATCAATATTGTTATAATAACCCGGTACTAGGATGTCGGAGGGACGGGGTTATTGGCATTCTAAGTTGGTCATTGGGGGTGTCAGCAATGTCAATACCCCCGTCTCCCGGACAACTATTATGGGTGCTTACGCCCGGATCCTCCCTTGCTCCCGGGAAGTAGTCTTAATTATAACGTATCATTATATATTCAATAAATTGATATACATGCAAATAAATACGCTTCAAAAACGGTTTTATTTTTTGCGTCACCGGAATTGGAGCAGGAGTTGTCTCAGCTGATCCGTCTACCAAAGAAAGTAATTTTTCCACTGAATAGTCACCAAAAACATTAAACCTTTTCAATTGAAAAGGATCGGTTTTAAGAGAATTAAAACCCTCCTTGGTGATAAAGCCAAGTTGGAAGCCACTGTCTTTAGTAAGGTATCTGACTGCTTTACTGTGGGCACCGTATGGATAAGCAATGGCTACAGCTTCAGTTCCGATATTTTTTTCGATCAGCTGCTTAGATTGAAGCAGATCCTCGCGAATCCGCTTTTCATATTGATCCAGGCTTTCCCTCTTATCTTCTAGAAACAAACGGTTGGTGAGAGCGGGTTTTTCCAGCCACTCTCCTGTTTCCTCATTTTGGACGAGAAAATTGTAATGACTTTCATGACTGTGGCTTTGAATATCAATGACACCGGAATCCGCCATTTCCTTGCCTTGGGCCCAGGTGAAGTGGGGAAGATTTCCTGGAGTTTTACCCATCTCGCCGGTTACAACAAAGATCGTTCCTTTCAGTCCCATCTCCCTAAGGATGGGATAAGCATAGGTGTAGTTGCTGAGGTAACCGTCATCAAAGGTAACGAGTAGGGGCTTGGGGGGCGGTATCTCATTTTTGTTGATGATGTCTGACAGCTCACTGGCAGTAAGAAAGGTATAGCCAGCCTCCTTTAATGCGGCCATTTGCTTTTTAAAATCAGCGGTCAGAAGGGTCACACTATTTCTGTTTTTTTCATCTAAATGATGATAGGTCAGAACGGTGATCTCTGTTTTTGACCCATTGTTTCTATATAACCCCACACTTGCGAAACAGATAATGCTGATCAGGATGAGGATCAATATAAGTTTTTTCATAAGCATTTTCTCCCAGCATGTAATCAATAAGTGGATGATCCCGGATCATTCCCTCATAGTAGACGTTTCATCAGGCCAATTTGTTTCATGAAATGACAAAATACGCAAAACATTTATTCAAGGATAACAACTATGCTCCCGAAAGTCAAAAGAAGGGAAAGAGGCAGAAATGCAAATGATAATTTTTTCAGATATAGAATCATGAAAAGTGATATAATATGCTAAAGCAGCTTTTTGGAGGAGGATCATTGACGGTGCTGACACTTAAAAATGAATTGGAACAAATGGTTTTCCACTTGGGGGGAGACCTTTTTGGAGTGGCATCTCTGGATGATGTTGCCCGTGAGATTGCCGGGGAATATGGAGATACGTACCAGGGATTGGAGCGGGCAATTTCTGTGGCGGTGTTTTTCCCCAAGGAGGTTTTAAATGAATTGGCGGAAGGCCCAACCCATACTTATTTATATTATTATGATGTGATCAATGCCCGATTAAATGATATAGCATTGAGAATCAGTAATTTACTGCAGAAGAAAGGCTTCCGTACCTTCCCCATACCCGCTTCCCAACGGGTGAATGAATCGAAACTCGCAGGAATCTTCAGTCATCGTTTGGCGGCAAGCCGGGCTGGTTTAGGCTGGATCGGGAAAAGCTGTTGCCTGGTCAATCCTCAGGTAGGTCCCCGCCTGCGCCTGGTCACGATTTTAACCAATGCTCCTTTGGAGAGTGATCAGCCCTTGGAGGAAGGGTGCTGCGGTTCCTGTACCGCTTGTCAGGATGCCTGCCCCCCTCAGGCCATTAAAGGGCAAGAATTTCACCTGGGGGATCCTTTATCATTGCGCCTGGATGCCCAGGCTTGCCATGATTATTTAGCCAACGTGCGTCATAGTTTTGGCAAAAGAGTGTGCGGACGCTGTTTAGCCGCATGTCCTTGGGGCAAATAAAGGAATTTGATGATAGCAAAGGGGCATTTAAAAAATATTCGGCACAAGAGGTGAGCAAATATGTCTGATCAAAAAGTGCGTTTGACTCAGATGGTAACAGCTGCCGGGTGAGCGGCAAAAATAGGTCCGGGGACCTTAACGAAAATTTTAGAAAGACTTCCCAAGTTTCACCATGAAAACCTGCTGGTAGGCTCAGACAATTATGATGACGCCGGGGTTTATCAGCTGCGGGATGATTTAGCCTTAATTCAAACGGTGGATTTTTTTACGCCCATGGTTGATGATCCCTATGCTTTTGGTCAGATTGCGGCGGCTAACGCCCTGAGCGATATTTATGCTATGGGCGGAGAGCCTTTGACGGCCATGAATATTACTGCTTTTCCCAAATGCGGTGACCTGGAGCTATTAGGGGAAATTCTCCTGGGGGGAGCAGATAAGGTCAAGGAAGCAGGCGCTCTCTTGATTGGGGGTCATACCATTGATGACCAGGAACCGAAGTTTGGTTTAGCTGTCACCGGAACTGCCCGGCCGGAAGATATTCTGCCTAACAGCAATGGGCAAGCAGGTGATGTTCTGGTTTTAACCAAATCCTTGGGCAATGGGATTTTAGCCACCGCCGTAAAAGCAGATTTGCTGGACCAAAAGACAGTTGGCCGGATGATCGCTGAGATGGCATCCTTGAACAAGGATGCTGCCTATTGTATGAAGGAGGCAGGGGTTCATTGCGCCACGGATATTACCGGATTTGGTTTTTTAGGCCATCTGGGGGAAGTAACGGCGGCCAGCCGTGTCACAGCGGAAATTTGGGCAGATCAGATCCCTGTCTGGCCGGAAACGGTTGAGTTTGCAAAAATGGGACTGATTCCGGCAGGTAGTTATGCCAATCAGGAACATATGAAAGAGCGTGCTCAATTCGCCTCAGATGTGCCCGTCTTTATGCGGGATATATTATTTGACCCGCAAACCAGCGGTGGACTTTTGATGACGGTACCGGAAAAAAGGCTTGATATCTTAACTGATGCCTTGAGAAAGAGGGGGGTCGGTTATGCTGTCGTAGGAAGATTATTGCAGGGTGCTGGGGAGGTCTATACTCCAGGGAAAATTCATATAAAGGGGAATGGAAAATGGTCGTAAAAAAAACCGATGAACAAAAATGCGGCGAAATGGGCTCCTTTATTCATGAAAGGCCGATTACGGATTTGTCGGCCCGTTTGGTGGCGGAGCGGGCAAGCATGGCAATTCTCGTTACAGGAGATACCCTGGGACGGGGTAGTCAGGAATGGGGTGAGTCCCTGATAAAGAATTTCTTTCAAACCCTTGCCCAAAAGGAACCCTTACCCCAATATATTATTTTTTGAATCAAGGCGTCTTTCTTTCCTGTGAGGGATCGACCGTACTGGGTTACCTGATAGAAATGGAACAACGAGGGGTTCAAATATTGATCTCCGATTCCTGCCCGGCATATTATAAAGTGAAGCATAAGCTTTGCGCCGGAGAAATCTCCACCATGTATAACATTTTGGACAAACTGTTCTTAGTGGAGAAAATTTTAACGATCTAATACCGAATCAGGGAGGGGACATTTTTGCAATTGCCGGGTTTTAAAGGGATTTTTTCTTTCTTTTTCAAAGGGGCAAGACGCCGATCTAAGAACAGTGAGGACAGGTCAGAAAATCTGGTTCAGCTGATCAAAAATGAGCCCGGACTGATCCCGGAAAATATTTTAAACCAGGTGAGGGCCGATGGCAAGGCTTCAATCTCCCTGCTCTCTGCCCTTTGGCCAGAACTTTCTTTAGAAAAAAGGGGTCAGTTATGGGAGGTCTGGCAAGACGAAGGCTTGATTGATGATCTTGTTAAGGATTTAGGCTCTAAGTATGAGGAAAAACATCTTACCGCTGCCCAGATTTTAAAGGAGATGAAACATGAGAAGCTGCTCATCCCTTTAATCAATGCTTTAGAATCTTCTGATCAATTTGTACCTGCTCGAGTGGCAGAGGTGCTACTCTCTTATGGAAAGTCAGGGATGAATTTAATCCTGGAAAGATTACCGGATCTTTCTGAGGATGGTAAATGCCTGGCCATCTCAATATTGGAGGAATTTGGTGATCCAGGGGCGGTTCCTGCCCTCCTGGAAGAATTTTCCCATACATCCCTCAAGGTGCGTATGAAGGCGGTAGAGGCTTTGGGGGAAATCGGTAATCAAGAGATTACGGATGCCATGATCATCATGCTACAGGATCAGGAATGGGAGGTTCGTTCCAGGGCAGCGAAAGCCTTAGGCAAGATTAAAGACCCCCGGTCCATTCCTGCCCTCGAAAAATCTTTGGCGGATGAAACCTGGTGGGTGAGGGAAAATGTTAAGGACGCCTTGAAAAGGATCGATGCGGCAGGGGAGGATGGGCAAGATTGACACAATTTTTTGAGCCGTATATGAAACCGGAATTTATAAGTTGGTTATTTCTTAATCTAGGGAAAATAATTGGGATCCTGATCGGGGCCCGTATTCTGATTCAGCTAGGCAGAGGCATGATTGAACGGCTATTTGCTCAATCTATGCGCTCGCGCCTTTTTGGTGAAGCAAAAAGATTGGAAACATTAAAGGTTCTATCCTTGAGCATCGTTACCTACGGTATTTACTTTATGGTTATTCTGATGGTTTTGGGTGTATTGGGTGTGAACACTGCTTCGATCATTGCCAGTGCCGGTATCGTTGGCTTGGCGGTAGGCTTTGGTGCCCAGAGTCTGGTAAAGGATGTTATTACAGGTTTTTTTATGATTTTTGAAAATTATTTTACTGTGGGAGATTACATTCAGGCTGCCGGCGTAGGTGGAATCGTGGAGGAAATGGGTCTCAGGACGACCACCATCAGGGATTGGGCCGGTGAATTGCACATTATCCCCAACAGTCAAATTACCATCGTAACTAATTTTAGTCGGGGAAAATCACGGGCGTTGGTGGATGTCAGGATATCTTATAAAGAAGATATTGACAGAGCCATAGAGGTGCTTCAAAAAGAAGCGGACCAGGTGGCAAAAGAATTTAAGGAGACCATTGTAGAAGCGCCCAGGGTATTGGGGGTACAGGATTTGGGCTCCTCCGAGGTGCTGATTCGCGTGATTGCTTTCACCCAGGCATTAGAGCAGTGGCCTTTGGAGAGGGAATTGCGCAAACGATTAAAAGGCGCCTTAGATCAGGCAGGGATTGAAATACCGTCTCCCGCCGCAAAGGTAGTCTATTAAAATACTTTGGAAGATAAGGAGGTATCAAAGATGGCTCAGTTTTATCTGGGGGATATAGTGCGCCTAAAAAAACCTCACCCCTGCGGAAGTTATGAATGGGAAGTGATGCGCACAGGGATGGATTTTCGCATTAAATGTCTGACCTGCAGTCATCAGGTAATGCTGTCCCGGGTTGATTTTGAAAAACGAGTAAAAAAAATTATCAAAAGCAATGCGCCTCCGGAAAAATAATTTATGGAGGTGCTATAATCAGGTAAAATTAAGCAAGATACGGTATAATATAATTCGTGACACTATAAAGAAAGAGGGTGATACTCATGAAACAGGGATTGCTGGAGCGATTGCGTGAAGAAAAAGAGATGAAACTAAAGGGAGGTCTGTACCATCAGACTCAGATCAAGCTCGCTTACAATTCAAACCGGATCGAAGGCAGTCTTCTGTCTGAGGATCAGACTCGGTACATTTATGAGACAAATACCCTTAATATGGAACCGAATGAAACAGCAAATGTTGACGATATTATTGAAACAATTAATCATTTTTCCTGCTTTGATTATATGCTTACCTATGCGGATGAGGAACTGACGGAGGATATGATTAAGGAATTCCACCGATTGCTTAAAAGAAATACTTCCGACGAACGCAAAGAATGGTTTCGGGTCGGGGACTACAAAACCAGACCAAACGTAGCAGGTGATACGAAAACAACTGCTCCATCAAAGGTCGGTTTAGAAATTCAAAAATTACTTGCCAATTACCATCAAAAAAAAGACATAAAAGTTGAGGATATTGTGGACTTTCATTACAGGTTCGAAAGCATCCATCCTTTTCAAGACGGCAATGGCCGAGTAGGGCGAATTATTATGTTTAAGGAATGCCTAAAAAATGATATCCTCCCTTTCATCATAGACCATGAACATAAGCTTTTTTACTACCGCGGACTGAAGGAATATAAATCAGAGAAGGGATTTCTTATGGGTACCTGCCTATCATCACAGGATCAATATGATGCAATGGTCTCGTACTTTTATCCAGACCTAACGCAATCTGATTAAAATACACACCCCGGAAAAATAATTTGTCACCCTTACTAATTTATGCTATAATACCCTAGTGTCACTATATCGGTAGTGTCCCTGCCCCTGAGCGCACTGCGCCGGGGCCGTTAGTCCAGAGGGAGGAGGTGAAGATCATGCGTGCATACGAAGCTATGTATATTATCAGACCTGATTTTGACGAAGAAAAGGTTAAGGCAACTATGGAAAAGTATTCAACGCTGATCCAGAATAACGGTGGTGAGCTGGGTAAAGTGGACCTTTGGGGAAAACGCAGACTGGCTTACGAAGTCAAAAAGTTACACGAAGGCTTTTATGTCCTGATGAAGTTCAATGGACAAGCAGAAGTCCCGGCTGAATTAGAACGTAACTTTAAGATTTCCGATGATGTCATCCGTTATTTGGTCGTCAAAGAGGAAGAGTAAAAATACAGGTGGTGATTTTCCGTGCTTAACCGGATCGTTTTGATAGGGAGATTAACGAAAGACCCAGAATTACGTTATACACCCAATGGTGTCGCTGTAGCCACTTTTACCTTGGCTGTGGACCGCATGAGAAAAAATGCCCAAGGGGAAAGAGAAACAGATTTTATTAACATCGTTGTCTGGCAGAAGCAGGCAGAAAATGTGGCCAATTATCTTTCTAAGGGTAAATTGGCGGCAGTAGACGGACGCTTGCAGATCAGAAGTTATGACGATAAGGACGGCCAAAGACGGTGGATGACAGAAGTAGTTGCGGAGACTGTTCGTTTTCTTAGCCCCAAGGATTCCGGGGGATCAGGACCAACGGACTTTATTGGTGCGGAAATGGAACATTCTGATGATGATTTGCCATTTTAAGTTAGGATTTAGGTAAGGATAAGGAGTGAAAAAACATGGCTTATGATAGCGAACGGGGCGAGCGGGGCGAACGCGGCGGCCGAGGCGGAAGAGGCAACCGGGGACGCCGGGGCCGAAAAAGGGTCTGCAGTTTCTGTGTCGACAAAGTTCAGTCTATTGATTATAAAGATGTGGGCAAGTTAAAGAAATATGTTACCGAACGGGGTAAAATTCTCCCCAGGCGTATTTCAGGAAATTGTGCCAAACACCAGAGAGGCTTGACTCTGGCCATTAAAAGAGCAAGAAATATTGCCTTATTGCCATATGCGACTGAATAAGAAAGAAAAAAGAGGAGCTTGAGCTCCTCTTTATTTATATGCATATGTCCCTGGTGCAGGAAAAAACCAGAGTTGTGCAGAAATCACTTTAAGAGGAAACCAATCTACACCGGTATTGGGAGGAAAATAAAGGGTGAGTAATCAAGACAGGAAAAATATAACGTCTGTCCAAGCATTAACGGAAGGAGCATTAATGGCTGCTTTGGCATCATTGCTAGGTATCATCGGAATTTATATTCCGGTTTTAGGAATGATTACCGGTTTAGTATGGACAATTCCGATTATACTTTTAATTATGCGCCACAACATGAAAGTGGGCATCATGGGCTTGGTGGTCACCGGTTTGTTGATTGCCATGCTGGCCGGTCCGGTGCAAAGCATTCTTTTTCTGGTGAATATGGGCGGGATGGCCTTGATTTACGGTTATTGTTTTAAAAATAAACTTTCTCCTTTGAAGGCACTGCTCTTTGGTACTTTGACAGCTGCTGTCTCCACGGCAGCAACCATAGCCCTTTCTGCTTTTGTGGCTAATTTGCCCCTAACCCAAATGATCACGGATATGAAAATGGCAATAAATGAAGGCTTTAAGGTTTATGAATCTATGGGTATAATGGAAAATATCCTGCCCAAGGGCGTTACTGCGGAACAGTACAAGGAACAATTTTTTCATCTGATGGAGACCTTATTACCGGGGATTTTTATTGCGGCTTCGATGGGTACGGCCTTTATTAATTATCTGGTGGCGAGAGAATTCCTCAAAAGATTAAGATACACCGTGCCCGAGATGCCTATGTTTCGTGATTGGCATCTGCCCTGGCAGATCGTTTGGGGTGTTATTTTAGGCCTTACCCTGTTTCTTTCCGGACGTTTCCTGGAGCAAGACATTTTTATCTTGATTGGACAAAATATTCTCTATATCTATTATCCCATCTTACTGGTATCAGGAGTTTCCTTATTAGTATTTTTATGGAAGAATAATATTTTGACCGGTTTTATGCGGGTTTTAGTTGTGATGTCCGCCTTTCTCTTCAGTGCCATATTTTTCATGGCCTTGATTATGGTAGGGCTTTTTGATCCGTTATTCGACTATCGGCGTTTTTTTCGGGAGAAAAAAACCGGCGAATAATTTTCAGGTGAAAGGAGCTAATCTGATTGGACAGTCCATATTTTTGGCTGGGCTTAGTGCTTGGTTTAGCGCTGGGCTTAGGCGTATTAGTAATCTGGTGGCATCTGCAAAAAATGAAGGGTGGCGCCCCCAAAAATTCGGCAGCATCGATGGCAATAGATGATGGGTATCCTGATTATCTGTGCCGGATCTTTGCCGACATTGTGGAGGATGTGTCCTTAGGCGTAGCTATTGTAGATCCTAAAGGAGAAATACTTTGGTCTAACAAGGGCTTGCACCAGTTATTGAAACGAGATGAAGTCAAAGGAAATCTAGCGGAGCTCTTACCGGGTCTCCCGATAAATATCCATAACTTATTAAACAGTAAGAAGTCAATGCAGCTGTCTTTTAAAGGGACAGTTTTAAAGGTAGACAGCAAACAAATAGATCAGCCCCAGGGTTTCGTGCTCAAATTTGAGGATATTACTGAAAAACTAAGTCTTTGTCAGCATCGGCAGGAAGATAAACCTGTGCTTGTTCTAATGCAAGTTGATAATTTAGCGGAAACCCTTCAGGAAATAGAAGAAGAAGAAAGACTGGTTTTGCAAAGTACCGTCGATAAAATCTTGAC
Source organism: Dehalobacterium formicoaceticum (assembly GCF_002224645.1). Taxonomy (NCBI): domain Bacteria; kingdom Bacillati; phylum Bacillota; class Clostridia; order Eubacteriales; family Peptococcaceae; genus Dehalobacterium; species Dehalobacterium formicoaceticum. The sequence goes on from NZ_CP022121.1 coordinate 813,872, forward strand.
GGAATGGGCTTTGAAATTGGAAGGATTTTTGAAAAAGTACGGGGAAGGACGTTACTTGGTCGTTATGAGCCAGGAATCATTAAGGGAATGCCAAAAAAACCGTTTTGATATTATGGATCGCATCCGGGAGATTAAATTGGGTAATACCATCCCTGTGACTCTGAGTATGGGGGTGGGGGTAGGTGAAGAACCGATCATTGATATATCCCGCTTGGCGAATCAGGGCTTGGAGTTGGCTTTGGGACGGGGCGGAGATCAAGCCGTGGTTAAATGGACAGATAAGGTTTTGTTTTACGGTGGGAAAAGCAACGTTACGGAAAAAAAGACGAAGGTTCGAGCCCGGGTGGTAGCAAACACCTTGCGCTTTTATATTCAACAAGCATCCAATGTCATCGTTATGGGTCATGAAAGTACGGATTTAGATAGTGCCGGAGCGTCTTTGGGTATCGCTAAGGTGGCTATGGATTTTGGTAAACCTGTGCAGCTTGTTCTGGATAACTCCACAGGTACATTAGACAAGTTATGGGTGATGATAAAGGAAGATCCATTATATGGGGAGCGCTTGGTTACCGGTGAGGAAGCTTTGGCCCGGGCAAATTCAGAAACTCTTTTGGTGATTTGTGATACCAATAAGCCTTCTCTCCTGGTAGAAGAGGGGCTTATTTCCCAAGTAGGAAGAATTGCTATAATCGATCACCATCGGCGGGGAGAAGAGTTTATCAGCGAAGCTCAATTAATCTATGTAGAGCCATATGCATCATCCACCAGTGAACTGGTCACGGAAATCATCCAATACTTAGGGGAAGAAGTCACTTTAGATCCCTTGGCAGCATCGGCAATGTTGGGAGGGATTATGGTAGACTCCAAATATTTCATTTTCCAAACAGGTGTCAGGACTTTTGAAGCAGCCGGCTTTTTACGCCGTATGGGTGCAGGGTCTAAAGTGGTACGAAAGCTCTTGCAAGATGATTTTGACGTGGTGGTAGAACGATCCCGGGTGGTGCAGAACGCGAAGATCGTGTTTGAAAATATTGTGCTTGGTTTCCTGGAGCAGGAGGTGCCTCATAGTACGATTATCGCTGCGGAAGCGGCCGATTCACTATTAAGTATTGAAGATATGAAAGCATCTTTTGTGCTTTATAAGGTCCCGGAAGGAGTCAATATCAGCGCACGTTCCAATGGAGAAATCAATGTTCAGGTATTATTGGAAGGGTTAGGAGGCGGGGGTCATTTGACCGGAGCAGGAGCCCAGTTAAAAGATACCGGCCTCCCGGAAGCAGAAGAAAAGCTGATGGTTTTATTAGAAGCCTATATGGAGGAAAATCAAGTTGAATCATCAGGACAATAAAAACCTGCTTTAAGCAGGTTAATTGATAGAGGAGTGTGATCATTGTGAAAATCATTTTAACTCAAGATGTGAAATCTTTAGGTAAAAAAGGAGATATCGTACAGGTGGCGGAAGGCTACGGCCGAAATTTTCTTTTGCCCAAAGGATTAGGTCTGGAAGCGTCCAACACCAACCTTGCTAATCTGGCTCATGAAAATGCTCGTACCGTGGCAAAAAAGCAAAAGGAACTGGAGGAAGCACAAAATATTGCCAAAAAATTACAGGGTGCTGTAGTTAATATTACTGCCAAAGCAGGTGAAGGCGGTAGATTATTCGGTGCTGTAACCAATAAGGAAATTTCCGAACAGGTACAGGCACAACATAAAGTGGCCATTGATCGGCGCAAGATGGAAATCAAAGAGCCCATTAAAAGTGCCGGTTCCTACGAGGCTGTGATTAAGCTCCATCCTGAGGTGCAGGTTGTGATCAAAATCAATGTCATGGCCCAATAATCCCAAATTTTTTGTTGACATACTTGGAGAAAGACGGGAAGGGGTATTAAATGGGATTCTTAGATAAGTTCATCAGTCAGAAGCAACAAATAGATGGAGAGTTACAAAGAGAAGACCTGGAACATCAGGTGGCTGCTTTATACGCGCTGGTCAGTGATCTTTTTGGATCGGATCGCATGGTGATTCAGGCCACCAAATTAGAGGCGATCCCTTTAATGAACTCCAAGGATTTAGAAGAAAGAGTGCTGGGACTGCAAAAAATAGTTTTTAAGGATCCGACTCTGGATGTTGTCCCTCAGAGAGAGGAAATCCCTGACCTGATTGAAGAAATCGAATCAGAATTGGCCGACTATGTTGCGCGCCGTTCCGTAGAGGAAAGATTGGAAAAAATGATTTCTGATCGTATGCAGGAACGCCATGAGGAATATTTAAAAGAAATTAAAATGCAGATTGTAAAAGAGAATAGCAATGTAGAAAATGCCCAGTCATTAAAAAAGTTAGCGATTTTGGAAAAAATGGAGCATGTTAAGCTAGCCCGCTCAGCCATGGAGGTTTTACGGCCCAAGGAGCTGGGGGAGATTGTGGGACAGGAAAAAGCCCTGAAGGCTTTGATGGCCAAAGTTGCCTGCCCTTTTCCTCAGCATGTGATTTTATATGGGCCCCCAGGGGTTGGTAAAACAACTGCGGCCCGCCTGGCTTTGGAAGCGGCGCAAAAGCTGAAAACTACTTCCTTTGCTCCTGAGGCCAAGTTTGTAGAAGTGGATGGAAATACCCTGCGCTGGGATCCCCGGGACGTTACCAATCCCCTGTTGGGTTCGGTACATGACCCTATTTATCAGGGGGCAAAAAGAGACCTGGCCGAAACAGGCATACCTGAACCGAAGCTTGGTTTAGTTTCTGAAGCCCACGGCGGCGTACTTTTTATTGACGAAATTGGGGAAATGGATCCCATGTTGTTGAATAAGCTGCTTAAGGTGTTGGAGGATAAAAGGGTGCATTTTGAGTCCTCTTATTATGATCCCCATGATGAAAGTGTGCCCCAATATATAAAACAGCTTTTTGATCAGGGGGCACCGGCAGATTTCGTCCTGATCGGTGCCACCACGAGAAGTCCGGGGGATTTGAATCCCGCCCTGCGTTCCCGGTGCGGTGAAGTGTTCTTTATGCCTCTGACACCTCAGGATATCAGAGAAATTGTGGTGAATGCGGCTCATAAACTGGAAATTGAATATGATCCCCTGGTAGCGGATATTATCGCCGAATATACCATTGAAGGCCGAAAGGCCAATAATATCTTAGCCGATGCATATGGGCTCGCCCTTTATCGTCAGGAATTATCCGGACAAGGAGAAGCAACTGTCTATATTACCAAAGAAGATGTCTATGAGGTCGTGCAGACCAGCCGATTGGTCCCATATGTGACGGAGAAAGCAACTCCTCAAGGAGAGGTGGGCAGGGTATTTGGTTTGGGCGTTGCCGGATTCGTCGGTTCTGTCCTTGAAATAGAAGCAGTCGCATATCCGGCGTCTCAAAAAGGAAAAGGACAGATCCGCTTTAATGAAACAGCAGGCAGCATGGCCAAAGATTCTGTTTTTAATGCCTCCTCTGTTTTTCGTAAGATCACTGGTCAGAATCTTAATGATTTTGATATCCACGTCAACGTGATCGGGGGAGGTAATATTGATGGCCCTTCTGCTGGGGTAGCTATTTTTACATCTATTTACAGCGGGGTGCATCAAAAAGCTGTGCGTCAGGATGTAGCCGTCACCGGGGAATTATCCATTCAGGGTAAGGTGAAGCCGGTAGGAGGTATTATTGAAAAAATTTATGGCGCCAAGCAGGCCGGTATGGCCTTGGTTGTGATTCCTAAAGATAATGAAAAAGACATTCCCAGCGGGTTAAAAGGGATTGAGGTTGTTACAGCTGCAACTGTGGAGGAAGCCTTGAAATATTTGTGGAGGGATTAAATCGTGAGTATGCCTTTAGAGCGGATTCCCCCGCAAAATGTAGATGCGGAACAAGCTTTGCTGGGCGCCTTAATGTTGGATGGAGATGCCATCTTTCATGTGGTAGAGCATGTCCGTACCAGTGACTTTTATAAGGATGCCCATCGCATTATTTTTGATTGCTTTTTAACTTTAAATGAACGCAATGAACCGGTAGATCTGGTCACTTTAGTGGAAGAATTGCGCAGGCGGGGTGACTTGGAAAAGGTCGGGGGGCTGTCTTATGTAGCCGCTCTGGCCAATGCTGTGCCGACGGCGGCCAATGCAACCTACTATGCAAAAATTGTTGCGGAAAAGGCTTTGCTTCGTTCCCTGATCAGCGTTTCTACGAAAATTGCCCAGCATGGATACGAGCAAGATTTGGAAGCGGCGGAACTTATTGATGAAGCCGAAAAAATGATTTTTTCCGTGACTCAGAGAAAAACCAGGGACGGCTTTGTGGCGATGCGGGATGTGGTGGTAGAGGCATTTGAACAGATTGGCCGTACCAAAGCCCAAGACGGGGTGACGGGGCTGCCCACTTTCCGCAATTTAGACTATTATCTTTCCGGATTGCAGAAGAGCGATTTAGTGATCGTGGCAGCACGGCCGGCGATGGGGAAAACTTCTTTCTGCTTGAATATTGCTCAGAATCTGGGGGTTAAACACGATAAGACCGTAGCCATCTTTAGCCTAGAAATGTCCAAAGGGCAATTAGCCCAAAGAATGCTTTGCGGCGAGGCTCGGGTAGATCAATCCAAGGTCAGAACGGGTTATGTGAATGAAGAAGAATGGGGGCGCCTTTCTGTGGCTTTGGCACCTTTGGCAGAGGCAAAAATTTATTTGGATGATACCCCCGGGATAACCGTCATGGAAATGCGGGCCAAAGCCAGAAGGCTAAAGGCGGAAAAGGGATTGGATCTCATCGTCATTGACTATATCCAGTTGATGCAAGGTAATCGTCGTTCAGAAAATCGCCAACAGGAAATTTCGGAAATATCCCGTTCTTTAAAAGCTCTGGCCAGGGAACTGGATGTGCCGGTGATGGCTCTGTCACAATTGTCTCGTGCCGTTGAGCAGAGCGCAGATAAAAGACCGAACTTAAGTCACCTGAGGGAATCCGGAGCCTTGGAGCAGGATGCTGATATCGTGATTTTTATCCATCGTCCCGAATATTATGATCCGGATACGGAGCAGAGGGGGATTGCGGAAATTATTGTGGCCAAGCATAGAAACGGGCCTGTGGGTACGGCAGAGCTGGCCTTTATCAAGGAATATACAAAATTTATGGATTTGGCAAAAGAACCGGTTTGAGGAAACTATCCGCGCAATATGAAGTAGCCAATCACCACCAGCCCCAATATGATTCGATACCAACCGAAGGCTTTAAAGTCGTTGTTTTTAATATAGCCCAGCAAGAAGCGAATCGCCAGGATAGAAACGAAAAAGGCCACGATCATACCAGTGATCAGAATGGCGATTTCCATTCCCGTAAAGCTAAAACCGAACTTTACCAGCTTTAAGGCACTGGCGCCGAACATAACGGGAATTGACAGGAAGAAAGAATATTCGGCAGCAATAAACCGGGAGGAACCCAATATGATCCCGCCTAAAATGGTGGCGCCTGAGCGGGAGGTGCCAGGAATCAGGGATAATACCTGGAACATCCCGATTAAGAAGGCGGTTTTATAGGATAAATCTGTGAAACTATTGACCTTGGGCAGGCGGCCCTGATTGCGATTTTCAATTACAATAAACAGGATCCCATAAAGAATCAACATCATGGCTACAGTTTGGTAGTTATACAAATGATCGTTTAACCAATCATCAGCTAAAAAGCCGATAACGGCGGCGGGAATTACGCCAACAATCACCTTATACCAAATGGCCATGGTGTCCTTTTTTTCCTGTCGGGATTTCCGGGGTGAAAAAGGATTCAGTTTATGAAAAAAGAGAAGGACTACCGCCATAATCGCGCCTAGCTGAATGACCACAAAGAACATTTCTTTAAATGCCGCTGAGGCGTTTAATTGAATAAATTCCTCGACCAAAATCATATGTCCTGTGCTGCTGATGGGAAGCCATTCTGTTATGCCTTCCACCACTCCTAAAAATACGGCTTTCAGTAATTCCAAAAAAAGCATGATCTTGTATCAACTCCCCCATCAATATATTTAAAAATATGATCTTTAGAACTACTAATGCTTAAATACTTAATCAACCTGACTGTGGTAAAAAAAGGCGGAGAAAATATGAAGCAGGTAAAATTCAACTTATTGTATCACTACCAATGGGGGGACGCAATGGTTTTGACAAATAAGGAGTTTTCACCAAAGAGGATATGAAAGCGGTTTTGACATAAAGCTGAATATTTGTTGAAATCAATGCAAAAGAGTTACCTTGGTAACTCTTTTGCATTTCTTTTTAAAGTATAATGTAAAAGCTGATAAAATTTAGTATGATATAGAGAAGACAAAGGCAAGAAGCAAAATCAATGATAATTGCTTCCAGGGAGGGAAATATGGGGAATATTTTAAAGTTTATCCGATCTAAGGGACCAATGGTGCTGATTCCGGTCCTAATTATTCTGCTGTTGGTGGGGATTTTTGTTTATAACGCCGGTCAAAGAAGCGGTTCATCCCTGATCACAACAGGGGAAGGAACCTTTATTGAAGCTTCCGGCGTTGCAGAAAACACCGGGGTGGCGCTTAGCTCTGAAGTGGCAGGTACCTTAATAAAAAGTGAGGTCAAAGAAGGGGATCCGGTAAAGGCCGGACAAATTATTGCCGTCATCAGTAATACTACCCTGGAGAACCGTTATGAACAGGCTAAGCTCAGCTTGGAAGCAGCCGGGGAAAATGTCAATTTACTGGAGAACAGCATCGAGAATTCCTCTGTCCAAAATGGGGATATGATTCAACAATCTAAAAATGCTTATTTGGCTGCAGAAGCAGAATACCAAAAAGTTATGGATGGTGCCGGCTCCGAAGAAATCAAACAGGCGCAGGAGGCGGTAAACCAGACAGTTATCAGTTTGGAAACCAGCAAAAAAAATCTTAACAGATTTCAGGAATTATTAGCCGAAGAAGCAATTTCCCAAAACCAGTTTGATGAGGCGGAAAGCAATTATAATATTGCTCAGACCCAGCATAATGCAGCCCAAGCTAAATTAGACTTATTAAAGTCCTATCCAACTGCGGCCAGTGCCCAAGCGGCAGAGAACAGAATGCTCCAGGCTAAAGCAGGTTATCAACTGGCTAGGTCCAACAGCAATACCCAGATTCAACAATTGAAAGATCAATTAGAAGTTGGAAAAGTACAGCTGGAACAAGCCCAAACAGCAATGGACCAGGCGGAAAAAGAAATGGATAAAACGATACTCAAATCGCCCATAGATGGGATTGTCAGCCGCTTCCCCTTTAGCCAGGGTGAATTGATTGCTGTGGGCAAACCCATTGCTGAGCTTAATGATCCCCGGCGCGGGGAAATAAAAGTATATGTTTCGGAAGCAAATATTGGTCATGTTGCCGTTGGTCAGGAGGTCAAACTCTTTGTCGATTCCCATGAAAATCAAGGGATAGAAGGAAGAGTGTTAAGTATCAATCATGAAGCGGAATTTACGCCGAAAAATATTCAAACCAAGGAAGAAAGAGTGAATACGGTTTTTGCCGTCAAAATTGAGATTTTGGATGCCACCGGCATTATTAAGCCGGGCATGCCGGTAGATGTAAAAATTAAGATTGATTAGAGGACAAAAGGAGAACCTGAAATGGAATTTGACATCCAAACCTTTTCTCTGGGCAAAAGCTTTGGCGAAATCGTGGCGGTGCATGATTTAAACCTTGCCGTAGAGCGGGGAACTATTTTTGGTTTAGTAGGGCCGGATGGAGCCGGGAAGACCACCACCATGCGCATGCTTTGCTCTCTGATCAGCCCGGACAGGGGAAAGGGATCGATCAGAAATTTAGATATTGTCAAAGACAGCGAAGAAATCAAGAAATACATCGGCTATATGCCCCAGAAGTTCAGTCTCTATGGGGATCTTACGGTGATGGAAAACCTGGTCTTCTATGCCGAAATATATGAGGTGCCCCGCAAGGTCATGAAAGAAAAAATTGATTATTTGCTGGTTTTCAGTAACCTTAAGGAACACACCAAAAAACTGGCGGATCAACTTTCGGGAGGCATGAAGCAGAAACTGGCATTGTCCTGCAATCTGATTCATACACCGGAATACTTATTCCTTGACGAGCCGACCATTGGGGTTGACCCGGTGGCAAGGAGAGAATTATGGAAGATTCTTTTTGATCTGCGGGCACAGGGTGTGACGATCTTTGTCAGTACCCCTTATATGGATGAAGCAGAAAGATGTGATGTCATCGGCCTGATGAATCAGGGTAAGATTATTAATCAGAATCCACCGGCCAATATGATCAACGGTTTTCAAAAAACCATCCTCAGTGTGTTTGCGGATGACCCTCATCAGGGAAAAGCTTTTGCTCCCACATTACCTTATGTGGAAGATGCTTATTTGATGGGAGAGGAAATCCATGTGGTGCTGGAGGATGATCGCAACGATCAGAATAAAATCTTTGATGATTTTGTCAAGCAGGGTATCAAGGTAAAAGAGATAAAAAAAATTAAGCCCGCGTTGGAAGATATTTTTGTTAATTTGGTACGCCATGAACAAGAGAATCAAGATCAAAAATGAGGATAAAAAATGGGAAATGCGGAAAATGCAATTGAAATCAGGAATTTGACGAAAAAATTCGGTGAACATCTGGTCGTCGATAATATTAGCTTTGATGTTAAAAAAGGCGAGGTCTTTGGTTTTTTAGGCCCTAACGGGTCCGGAAAAACAACGGTGATCCGGATGCTCATGGGTTTAATCAGTCCTACCTTGGGCACTGGAAGGGTATTGGGCTGGGATATTGCTCTTGATCAGGAAAAACTAAGAAGTGCCATCGGCTACATGTCGCAAAAATTCAGCCTTTATGAAGACTTAACCGTGGAAGAAAATCTTAATTTTTATGGCGGCGCTTATGGTATTTACGGTAAGAAATTAGCCGAGGAGAAAAAAAGAATCCTGACCATGGCAGATTTAGTGGGCAGGGAAAAAATGATCACCGGAAATTTATCCGGCGGCTGGAAGCAAAGACTGGCTTTGGGCTGTGCCATCATTCACCGGCCCAGGCTCCTCCTCTTGGATGAACCTACGGGAGGTGTGGATCCCATCGCCCGCAGACAATTCTGGGATGTCATTTACAACCTATCCCGGGAGGGTGTGACTATTTTAGTAACTACCCACTATATGGATGAGGCGGAACATTGCAATACCATCGGCATCTTGTATTACGGCAATATGTTATCCCTGGATACACCTAATAAGATGAAGGAGGAAATTATTCAGGGAGATATCATTGAAATTTTGACCGATGACACGCTGAAGTCTATTGACGCTTTAAAATTACACGAACAGGTTAAAGATGCAGCGGTCTATGGAGCGGGGATCCATGCTTTGCTCGAACCAGGTTTCTCTTTAGATCAACTACATGATTATTTGAAGGAGCATGATATTGAAGTTTACAACATGGAAAAGGTGCTGCCTTCCTTGGAAGATGTTTTTGTTTTCCTTGTTGAAAATGAAAAAAGAGCGAATCGGTAAGGTAAAAGTGAAAAAATGTGGAAAATGTGGGAAATGTGGAAAATGTGAAAAAAATGTCTGTCTGGAGCGGATAAGATGAAATTTAATCTGAGAAGAACCTTGGCGATCATCAAAAAGGAATTCGCACAAATCAAAAGAGATAAAAAGACCATTGCCATTATTATCATGATGCCCATCATGCAGCTATTACTTTTTGGCTATGCCGTATCCACCAGTGTAGATCATATCCCCACGGTGGTTTTAAACAACGATATCGGGCAGGAAAGCCGCGAGCTGCTGGATCGATTCACAAACTCTCAATATTTTGATCTGGATGCGTATGTGACAAGTATTAATGATGTGGAAAAATATATTGATTACGGGGACGCGAAAGCGGGTATTGTGATTCCCCCCGGATATTCAGACGATATCAGAAGAGGCGAAACAGCCCAAATTCAATTGATTGTTGACGGTAGTGATCCAACAACAGCCCAAACCATCTTATCCAGTGCCGGCGGCGTCGTACAGTCCCTTTCGGTGGATATTATGGAAAAAACCTTAGGGGCACCTTTACCCCAACCTGTGGAATTAAGAAGCAGAGTTTGGTATAATCCTGATATGAGCAGTACTAATTTTAATATTCCCGGTCTCATCGGTATTATTTTGCAAACGGTAACTTTGATGCTGACCTCCTTTTCCGTTGTCCGGGAAAGGGAAAGAGGGACGATGGAGCAGCTGATTGTTACACCCATCACCAAAATGGAGTTAATGGTGGGCAAATTAGTTCCTTATGTTATTATCGGTTTTATTGATATTGTTGTCGCCTTGGCACTTAGTCTCTTTTGGTTTGGTGTTACAGTCTCCGGCAGTGTGCTGCTGCTGCTGTTCTTTTCCATTATCTTTTTAATCAGTGCCCTGGGGGTCGGTTTATTGATTTCCACTGTTTCCAAGAGTCAGCTTCAGGCGATGCAATTATCTATGTTTATGATTATGCCGAATATCTTACTTTCCGGGTATATGTTTCCCAGGGAAGCCATGCCGGAGGTTATTTATGCGGTGAGTACGGTGATCCCTTTAACTTATTTTTTAAACGTACTGCGGGGTATTATGTTAAAAGGCAATACCTTTATGATCCTTTATCAGGAATTTATTATTTTAAGTGCTTTTGGAGTTGTCTTTTTAGTTTTGGCAGTAATTAAGTTTAAAAAGAGAATTGATTAATAGCGTGGCAACGGGCCATTAGGGGAGACGATGGAACTGTCCCCGTGGCTAAGCGGTGTAGCAATAGGAAATTATTTCGCTGTAGTGCTGAAATAAAGCAAATAAAAAGATCAGAGGAGGAAATCAATGATGAGCAATGAAAAAATGAAAATGGCTGTAAAAAACCTTATTGAATCAGACACGGTGGACATCATCGGGGAACTTTGTGCCCCTGATTTTGTGGGGCATATGCCGGGTATGCCGGAACCGGTAGATCGCAGTGGTTTCATGAATTTTGCAGCCATGCTTTACAGTGCTTTCCCTGATTTGCACCATGATGTGGAAGTGCAATTAGCGGAAAACGACCTGATGGCCCTTTGTGTAAAAGTGAGCGGTACCCACCAGGGTGAGTTTCAGGGTATTCCTGCTACCGGGAAAAAGGTGGTCTTTATCGACTTGATCATTACCCGTTTAGAGAATGGCAAGGCAAAAGAATTATGGGCGCAATTTGATATTTCCGGTTTGCTGCAGCAGCTTGGTGTGCAACAGGTCTAATTTAAGAGGATGATTCCTTTGTGCCTGCACAGCCGGAGTCAGGGGAAAAAAGTCAGGGAAATGTTCCCTGGCTTTTTTGATGTGCCACAGGCTTGACGTCAACCAGACTCTTTGTTTATAGTGAAGAAAAGGAGTGATAGACATGGATGAAAATAACATAAAAAATATCAAAAATGATAAATTTGCCGCATTGGTGGGGATTAAACTTTTGCAGGTGGGGGATGGTTATGCTCTGACTCAAATGGAGGTATCTGAGAAACATCTTAATGGCATCAATTTTGTCCAGGGAGGAGCGATCTTTACCCTGGCTGATTATGCCTTTGCAGCGGCCGCCAATGCTAAGGGACTCATGACCGTAGGCATTACCAATAATATCTCTTTTATCAAACCGCCCAAGGGGAAAATTATCACAGCTGAGGCTCGTGAAGCTTCCTGCTCCAGAAAATTATGCGTTTATAACGTGGACGTTTTTGATGATGATAAAGAGTTAATTGCCCAGATGAGTGCCATGGGCTATATCAAAAATAAGTAAGGGGGAACCCCGGTTCATAGAAGTCTACAGTAGGAGTTTATAATTTGTTTAGATTTTGTTCACGAAAAAGCAAGACTCCTTCGTTATAATGAAGGTAAGAAGCAGCTTCTCAATATACATAAAATAAAAGAAGGAGTGATCAGCATGAATAAGAAAAAAAGAACCGCCATGATTGTCACCTTTACCTTAGGCGCCTTTTTATTTGCCGGTACCGCTTTGGCGGATATTTTGGACAAAAGCGGCTATGATCAACTGAAGGATGCCATCAAGATGACAGCCCAAAACTGCACGGAGAACTACCAAAGCTTTACCCTGAACATGTCCATGGACATGAAGGATAACGGTAAGGTGGTTATGTCGGAAAGCATGATAACAAAATATGATGTCAAGAAAGGAGCCCGGGAGGAAACCAGCCAGTCTCAAAATAGCAGTAATAGAACAAATTCTTCCTACAGCACTTACAATTATTATGATGAAGAGCAGAGTATCGGAAAATCTTCCTTTGATGATAATTATATTGTCACCACCTTTAAGGACCGCAAGAATCAAATGACCTTAGATAAAGAAGATAATCCCTTTAATCAGGAAGAGGCTAAGGATATGGAGCGAATTTTGGATGCTCTGGTAGGCAGTTTGAGAGATCATGTGATCGTGACGGAAAATGCTGATGGGAGTAAAAGCATGACAGGGAACCTGTCTGAAGCGCAGATTCCTGCTTTAATCAATGCCTTAGCATCCTTCCAAATGAAGCAGCAATTTAACGGCAATCAGGAGGGAATCACGGATTTAAGCTCTGATGTTTATGTCAAAGAGGTGCGGGGAACGGCAGAAGTGAATCAAGAGGGTGCTCTGGAAAGTATTTTAGGCTCTGCTATCGTTTCCGGAGTGGATGTTCAGGGTGAAACCCATGAAATCAGCCTGGAAATCCTCTTTGAGCTGAGGGATATTAATAATACCAAGGTTGTGAAACCGGATCTTAAGGGGAAAAAGGTGATCACCCAGGAGGTGAATGAAAACCAAGACTCCCATTTACCTACGCCGGAAAAATTTGTCGGTACTTTTAAAAATGATATCATTATGGAACAAGACGGTAAATTCGTGAAAATCGGCGAGAGAGTCGTGGAAATTACCTCCCTGGATAAAAAAGCTGCCCAAGGCAACTACCGGGAAGAACTGAAAGAAGGCTTTGAAGAATACGCCAGCTCTGCTGATATCTTCACCTTTGAAGCGAGCTTTGATAATGAAGATTCGAACAATGCCACCCTAGAGGCCAGCACGGAAGACGGCAGCAAAATGTCAGGAAATATGTATTTTGACGGACATTCCGGTCGTATCTCCTTATACTTAAATCATGGGACATCTGTGAATAATAAGGTGCGCGATGATTATGACTTCCGCCCGGATTTTGATTGATTGGTTGACGAAAGTTTACGTGGAATGTTAAAGAATCAGACCAATTCAGGCAGAGTGCAAGCTTTGCCTGAATTAGGTTTTTGGTAATGGGGAGGCATGATCATGGAGAAAATAATTGAAATAAAAGAGCTGACCAAGATCTATTCCAATGGCCGGGGTATTGAGGATGTGAATTTAAAGATCCATCAAGGTGATATTTTCGGTTTTTTAGGTCCTAATGGAGCGGGCAAAACCACAGCGATGAAAATTATGACGGGACTGATCAGGCCTGATCAGGGTTCGGTCAAGCTCTTTGGTTATGATATTGTTGAAGCATATGAAAAGGCCATGGCTGAGGTAGGCTGTTTAATCGAGGTGGTGGAGTCTTACCCTTATCTCAGTGCCTATGATAATTTAAAACAGCTGGCCCGCTTTTATCCTTCGGTGGATAAGACACGCATCGAAGAGGTTTTGGAGATTACCGGGATTTACCGTTATAAGGATGAAAAACCGAAAAAGTTTTCCCTGGGGATGAAGCAACGCTTAGGACTGGCCATGGCGATCTTATCCCACCCGAAGCTTTTGATTTTAGATGAGCCTTTAAACGGGTTGGATGTGGAAGGCATGATTGATATTCGCAATCTGATCAAAGATTTGGCAAAAAATGAGGGCACTACCTTTTTTATTTCCAGCCATTTGATTCATGATGTGGAGCTGACCTGTACCCGGATCGGGGTAATATATAATGGCAAGATTCTCAATGTGGATGATACGGAGAACATTCTAAAGAATTATGCCAGCCTGGAAAATTACTTTGTCAGTGAGGTGGAAAGTAATGGCCGTGTTTAAAGTGGCTTTCATCAATGAACTGGAAAAACTATATAAAAAAAAGAAGGCCGTGGCTGCGGTCATCCTCTCTTTTCTGGTGATTATCCTGGGTCAATTGCTGATTTTAGGCGTGCGCTCCGGCTTTGGCATCAGAGGGGCCGGTGGGGGGATTTTCCCCTCTTAGTCTTATCTGTGGTGATTTATTCTCTGTTGCCCTTATTTGTCGCGCTCGTTACCATTGATAGCTTTTCCGGGGAATTTGCTAATCAAATCATCCGCATTACCTTGACTCGACCGGTGAGCCGCTTCAAAATTTTTGCAGCCAAGGTATGCGCCATTGCTGTTTTTATCCTTTTTACCTTATTGATTGTTTTCGTTTTTTCCACGATTATCGGCGTTCTCTTTAATGGGAATGGGATGGACTGGTCCGGGCTGGGCAGATCTCTCCTTGCTTACTTAGCCAGTCTCTTGCCTCTGTTGATTTTGACTCTGGGCATTATCTTGCTGACTCATATTATGAAAAGCGGTATCTCTGTTTTCTTTATGGTCATCTTATTGTTTGGTGCCAGCCAGGTTCTTGCATTGGTTTTTCCCCAATATTCCAGCATTTTTATCACGACCCATCTGGGTTGGTATAAAATATGGCTGGCCCAGCCTTTTCCTGTAAGTGTTATTCTTAGGGATTTGTTTCTGATGACAGGATTTGGGATGATGCTCTTTGTGGCCGGTTTATATCTCTTTGAGAGGAAGGAATTCTAAGGGTAATGAAAGGGAGATCGGATGAATCTTAAGAAACGATTGCTTCTGGCAAATTTCATGACGGCAGCCTTTCCCTTGGTGATCACCGTTTTATTGACCTTGATCTTTCTATTTTTTTATGGAAAATTGTTCGATCCTAATCTCTCAATTGACCGCTATCAACAATTATCCAATATTGAGCAGCAATTTTTCCATCATCAGCAAAATCTCCTGGAGGGACGGCCGGAAACCATTGAAGAAGAGGGCAATCAGCAGCAATTATTAGATCAACTGGAGAGAATCGACGGAGAACTGGTGATCCTGAAAAACGATCAATTATTGTTTTCCTCTGGTGATTTTACCCAGATTGATGTGGCCAAATTGAGCCAGGCAGAAAACCCTTTGGGCAGCAATGACCAAGTGATGATTAATAATATCTCCTATATGGTCCGATCGGTGCAATTGAACTATCCGGACGGAGCCCTGGCTCAAGTGATCCTGATGGCTCCGGTGCCGGATACTGCTCTTAGTTTGAATGTTGTTTTGTCGTTTATGGTGCTGGTTTTCCTTATCTCTTTGATCATCACCAATTTTTTTATCAGTCAACAGCTTTCCCAGACCATTTTGCAGCCTATTCAACATCTGCAGCAGGCAGCCGGGGAGATCAGCAAGGGGAATTTGGAGCAAGAAATCCTGGCCGAAGGGGATCAGGAGCTTCAAGAGCTTTGCCGGGATCTGGAAATGATGCGCATCAAGCTTAAAGAATTGATCCATAACCAATTAAGGTACGAAGACAATCGAAAAATGTTAATAACCAGCATGTCCCATGATTTAAAAACCCCCATTACCTCCATTAAAGGTTACGTGGAAGGAATTTTAGATGGGGTGGCTAACAATCCGGAGAAAATTAAAAAATATTTAAACACGATAGTGTTGAAAGCAGACCAGGTAGACCAATTAATCGATGATCTGCTGCTTTTTTCTAAATTGGATTTGAATCAAATTCCTTTCCAATTAGAGCGGGTCACTATTTCTGATTATTTGAAATCTGTTTTGGCGGAGCATGAGCTGGAGCTGGAAAGAAAGAAAATAAAATTATTTTATCACAACGATCTGGATCAGGAACAATTTATATTTCTTGATCGGGAGAAGATGAAACGGGTGGTTATGAATATCCTGGACAATGCTGCTAAGTATGTCCCGGAAGGTTATGGGGAGATCCATGTTCGTCTGAGGGAGACCAATACCGGTGTGATTATAGAATTTCGTGATAACGGTGCGGGGATTCGGGAAAAAGATTTGCCTTTTATCTTTGACCGCTTTTATCGTGGAGATCAGGCTCGCACAGACCGGAAAGGCAGCGGTCTGGGCCTTGCCATCGGGAAACAAATTGTGGAAGGCCATCAGGGGCGTATCTGGGCGGTACCGGCGACTGAGGGGGGTACCAGCATCATGATTTCTCTTTGCAAAGGTTGATTGGGGGATGGTTATGAAGGGCATGAAAGGTATGATAGGTATGAAAAGGATCTTAATTGTGGAGGATGACTCCAGTATTGCGGAATTGGAAAAGGATTATCTGGAGGTAGCCGGTTTTCAGGTTGAGGTTTGTCCCGATGGATTAGAAGCCTTTAGCCTGATCAAAGAAAAGGACTATGACCTTTTAATCATTGATATTATGCTTCCCGGGATGGACGGGCTGGAGATCCTGCGCCATATCCAGGAGGAGAAGGATATCCCGGTTCTGCTCGTTTCAGCCAAGAAAGAAGAAATCGATAAGATTAAAGGCTTAAGTCTGGGGGCGGACGATTACATTACTAAGCCTTTCAGCCCGGGGGAGCTAGTGGCTCGGGTTCAGTCTCACTTGAAAAATTACGAGAGACTAAAGAAAATCTTACAGGGAAATGTAAAAAAACAAGAATCCTCTCTCCTCTCCATCCGGGGTTTGCGCATCGAAACAGAAGCACGCCGGGTTTTTATGAATGAACAGGAAGTGAATCTTGCTCATAAAGAATTTGATCTCCTGCTATTTTTGGCCAAGCATCCCAATCGGGTCTTCGGCCGGGAGGAGTTATTTGAAAAGGTCTGGGGCATGGACGCTTTGGGGGATGCGGCCACGGTCACTGTTCATATCGCCCGTATCCGGGAAAAAATCGAAATCAATCCCGCCCAGCCTCAATATGTGGAAACCGTATGGGGTGCCGGGTATCGTTTTCGGGTGTAGAACAGGGTGTGTAGAACAGGGGACGGTTCTTTGTAGAACAGGGGACGGTTCTTTGTTTGACAAAAACATCATCAGGATAGCCGACTACTGGTGACGATATTCTTAAAAGATTTTAAAGATCTTGAGGGGAATTCATCAAGACAGATATCCAAACTTGCAGAGTTTACTGTTAATAAGATTTTAGGTTTCAAACAAAGAACCGTCCCCTGTTTACCCCCTTTTGTTAAAAAAACTTGCACTATACGGAGTACTGATGTACAATGATATAATAATTAAGATATACCATGACATAATAATGAAAAGGTATAGTGAGATATTTTCACTAAAGGGAGGAAATGTTGTATGGCAAAGATGTATTATGATAATGATGCGGATCTATCCTTACTTAAAGGAAAAAAAATAGCGGTGCTTGGTTACGGCAGCCAGGGACATGCTCAAGCGCAAAGTCTGCAAGACAGTGGCTTAGATGTGATTGTTGCCGAAATAAAAGGTAGTAAGAGCTGGGACCGGGCTGTGGCCGACGGGATGAAGGTAACTACCACTGCTGAAGCGGCAGAACAGGCCGACATGATACATATCTTATTGCCCGATGAAGTTCAGGCGGAGGTTTATCGGGAATCTATTGCCCCCCACTTAAAAGCGGGAAATATTATCGGCTTTTCCCATGGTTTCAATATTCATTTTGCTCAAATTGTTCCGCCGGAAGATGTGGATGTGATTATGATTGCCCCTAAAGGACCGGGACATTTGGTACGGCGGCAGTTTAAGGAAGGTGCCGGTGTTCCCTGTCTCATCGCTGTGCAGCAAGACTATTCCGGGAAGGCAAGAGATATTGCTTTAGCTTTTGCCAAAGGAATCGGCGGTACCCGAGCCGGTGTGCTTGAGACTACCTTTAAGGAAGAAACAGAAACCGACCTGTTTGGGGAGCAGGCTGTTCTATGCGGCGGTTTAACCCATCTGATCCGATCAGGTTTTGAAACTTTGGTTGAAGCCGGCTATCAACCGGAAGTTGCTTACTTCGAATGTCTCCATGAAATGAAATTGATTGTGGATCTGATTTATGAAGGCGGCATTGCTAATATGAGATACTCCATCAGTGATACAGCTGAGTGGGGGGATATTGCGACCGGACCGCGCATTATCACAGATGAGACCAAAAAGGAAATGAAAAAAGTTCTTGAAGAGATCCAGGACGGTAAATTTGCCCAAGGATGGATTTTGGAAAATAAAGCGGGCCGTCCCATGTACAATGCTATTGTGAAACGGGATAAAGCCCATCAAATTGAAACTGTAGGCAAAGAACTGCGCGGGATGATGTCCTGGCTGAAAAAATAATGAATGCAAAAAACCCTTCTCCTTGATCAGGCAGAAGGGTTTTTTTCCGATTAATTACTTATCGGCATTAAGAACGCCGGCTGTAGCATACTCGTCTTTTTCCATTTCCCGGATAATAATCGTAACTGCTTCCGGGGGACAGGTAAGGGTTCGGGTAATGGCTTCAGTAACTTCCTTTACCATAGCGCGTTTTTGCTCCAAAGTGCGTCCTTTTAATATTTCCATTTGAACGACAGGCATGGGATCACCTCCATAATTTAAATATTTATGATTTTGAATAGCTATCATTTCGACAAGTATGCCCAAATTCCTTTTGTGGAATGCTTTTCGGGTTCTTTTTTTTCAAAAAGAGGGATTTAAGGAAAGTATGTCAAAGTGAACACCAGCACCTATAAGTGTGAGCGAATTAGCATAGAAGTAGGAGACTTCTTGGCAATTTAGATTAAAGTTGTTAAAATAGAAAATAATAGCAAGGCAGATGCTTTAGGAGATTTTTTAAGGAGGTCATAAATATGAGGATTGGCGTATTGACAGGAGGAGGGGATTGTCCCGGCCTCAACGCAGTGATTCGGGCGGTGGTAAAAACAGCGATCCGTGATTATGGAATGGAAGTCTGGGGCATAAAAAACGGTTACAGTGGTTTGGTGGAAGATGAAATCATCCCTTTAGGTATGGAATCGGTAGTGGGGATCCTGCCCAGGGGTGGGACGATTTTGGGCACAACGAATCGGGACAGTCCTTTTCGCTACCAGGTTGTCACCAATGGCCAGGTTGCTTATGTGGATAAATCAAAACAGGCGATGGAAGTGATCCGCAAAAGAGGATTAGATGCCCTGATCATCATTGGAGGTGACGGTTCTTTAAATATTGCCCAAAAGTTTTATGATCTGGGCATCAATGTGATTGGCGTACCCAAAACCATTGATAATGATATTTCGGGAACAGATATGACCTTTGGTTTTGATACCGCCATGGCCACTGCCACGGAAGCGATAGATAAGCTTCATACCACTGCAGAAAGCCATCATCGCATTATGATTTTGGAGGTAATGGGCCGGGATGCCGGCTGGATCGCGATCCATTCCGGAATTGCCGGCGGGGCAGATGTAATCTTAATTCCGGAAATTCCCTTTACCTTTGAAAAAATATCTGCCAAAATTCAGGAGCGTGTGGCCCGGGGACGAAATTTTAGTATTGTTGTGGTTGCGGAAGGTGCCGCTCCAATGGGGGGCGGACAGGTGACGGCTGGCGTTAATGAGGGAAATATTTTTAATCCTGTGAAATTAGGCGGCATTGGGCAATATGTCCAAGAGAAAATCACAACTTGTACCGGTCAGGAAACAAGAGTTACTGTTTTGGGACATTTACAAAGAGGCGGGAGCCCTACCCCTTTTGATCGCCTTCTGGCTACACGGTACGGTTCCGCAGCTGTTCATGCCCTGGCCCGGGGGGAGCAGGATGTGATGACCTCCCTCCACGGTCAGGACGTGATCACCATTCCACTTATGGAAGGAATCAAACAACAAAAACAAGTGCCGCCCCAGGGAGAATTAGTGCGCACGGCGAAAGCCTTAGGCATTAGTTTTGGAGATTAAAGTTGCACTGTAGTTTAGAGTCTTGTCGTTTTGGTAAAATTAGCATGAAGGACTGATTGTATTGAGTTGGCTGGGGATTCTTTTAATCCTAATTGGTACTTGGTTCTTTTTTCACCCGGAACAGGGTGTAGAAAGGATTTTTCAGGGAATATACAAAAGGCAAACTGTCCCCGTCAGGCGGTCCCATATTTTGGGGGCCCGGGTTCTTGCCTTATTGTGGTTATTTGTGGGGGTATTGATTCTTTTTAAAAAGTAAAATTGCAAATTCGTCTATTTTTTTACCTGTCCTTGGCATATAATGGGATGGTGGAAAAAGGAGGAAGGTTGATTTTGAAAAAAAACGATAGAACAAGATGTTTTTTAATGGTTGTTGTTTTAATGGTGGTTATCCAAACGGGGGCTTGGGCCCAAGAGGAACTTACCATGGAAATTTATCAAGGGGGTCTTAACCGGCAGATCACTGTGACCGCTATTACGGGAGATACGACTTATTTGCCGGTACGTCAGATGTCGGAGCTTATCGGTCTTCCATTACAATGGGAGCCAAATTTATCAGCGGTGGTTTGTTATTCTTATGAGCAGGTGACGGTAATTCCGCCTGGTATCAATCAGATTTATATCATTAAAGACAAGATCGCAACCTATCAAGTGACGGGGAAGCCATTTATGGAAAAAGGCCGGGTATATATGCCTTTAAGAAGTTTGGAAACCTTAGGTGTGGGGGTAATTTATGACCCTGTGACCACCAAGCGCAGTATCTATGTCCCGGAAAATATTCAACGCTCCCCGGGAACCATTTCACTGGAACAAGTCATTCAAGTGCGGGATATGATTGCCAAAGAGCGGGCGAAAATGCCACAGAAGATCGGCAGTTTCAGCACTAATTTTAATGCATCGGACAAAGAGCGCACCCAAAATTTGAAACTGGCAGCTCAAGCGATTCATAATATTGAACTAAGTCCCGGAAAACGCTTTTCCTTTAATGAAACGGTGGGACCGCGAACACCCCAGAGAGGCTATGAAAAAGCGGGCGTCTTTGTCAATAAAGAGCTGGTGGATGGTTATGGGGGAGGTATCTGCCAGGTTTCCAGCACATTGTATAATGCAGTGCAAAATGCCGGACTCTCTATTGTAGAGAGGCATTCCCATAGTTTGCCGGTGTCCTATGTTCCGAAAGGTAAGGATGCTACTGTCAGTTACGGGGCTTTAGATTTTAAGTTTAAAAATAACCTGGAGACTCCTGTTTCTTTAAAAACAAGAGTAGAAGGAAATAAATTAACCATTGAGGTATATTTAATGCCCTATTAATTCGGATTTTAATTCAGATTTTTTGCTGCAAAGGAGGTAGAAGTTTTTGGAAGTTTCCGATCAATTATCTAAGTTTTTGAGTCTGAAAGAAGCTCTATCAATATCCCGGGAGGAAAACAGAGAAAACCATCGTAACTTTATCAACCCGGAATTAGTAACCATGATGGGTTTGATTAATTTTGATAAATTATTTGTGCGGGCCCGGGATTGTTCCGTATGGGATGAGATGGGCCAAGAATATCTGGACTTTTTAGGGGGATATGGCGCACTTAATTTAGGACATAATCATCCCGAAATCAGTAGTGCCCTGACGCTGGTGGAAGAGTCTCCTAATATTTTGCAAGCCGCCTTAAATCCGTTAGCCGGTGCCTTGGCCAGGGATCTGGCGATTGTCACACCTGGAGATCTCAAATACAGTTTCTTCGGCAACAGCGGTGCGGAGGCGGTGGAAGGAGCCTTGAAGCTTGCCCGGGCTGCTACAGGAAGGACTAAGATTGTTTCCTGCCAAGGGTCTTTTCATGGGAAGTCTTTTGGGGCGCTGTCAGTCACGGGACGGGACAAATACCGCAAGCCCTTTCATCCATTATTGCCGGGGATAAGCTTTATTCCCTATGGGGATGCAGACGCTTTGGCCGGGGAATTATCAGTCGGTGACAAGGCCGCCTTTATTGTGGAGCCAATTCAGGGGGAGGGGGGGATTATTGTCCCTCCCGTAGGTTATTTACGGCAGGTCAGGGAACTTTGTGACAAGTATGATACTTTGCTGATCCTAGATGAAATTCAGACGGGTTTTGGCCGGACAGGCCGCATGTTTGCCTGTGAGCATGAAGAGGTAGTGCCGGATGTGATGTGTCTGGCCAAGTCCTTCGGTGGCGGGGTCATGCCCTTAGGGGCGTACATTGCCACAGAAGAGGTGTGGAAAAAAGCCTATGGCGCCTTGGAAAAAGCGACCTTGCACACCTCCACTTTTGGGGGTAACTGCCGGGCTGCTGCTGCCGGTATCACAGCTTTGGAAATTATGATGCGGGAAAATATCGCCGCTGCTGCCGAGGAAAAGGGTGCTTATCTTAAAGGAAAATTGGACGAGTTGAAAAGTCAGTACCCCTTTATCAAAGAGGTGCGAGGCAGAGGGTTGATGCTGGGTTTGGAATTTGCCCAGGAGGAACACAAAATCTTAAACACCCTGTCGGGAGGGGCATTGGAGAAGGCATCCCAGGAATATTTAGGCTCATTAATCGCCGGAGAATTGATGAATAAACATCATATTATTACTGCCTATACCTTGAATAATCCCAATGTGATTCGACTGGAACCTCCCTTAACGATCACTTATCCTCAAATGGACCGCATGATTGAGGCATTGACCCAGGTTTTGCGAAAAAATAAAGGGTTTGGGGACATGGTCATGTCCAGTGCTAAAACCATCATTGGCAGTTTACTGAAGAAAAAATAACCGAATATTAACACAAATAAGCGGTGGAATATTCGGATTTTGTTTGACATTTTTTAAACCCTCTGCTAGTATAATTGTGAGGAATAGTGTATTTTATGAAAGAATCATAATGATAAAGCATGGACCTGAATAGGAAATATTAAAACTACCTGTTCAGGTGGTTTTTGTGTCTAAAGTGCAAATGTGAAGCAAGACAGAACGGGGGCAATGCAAATGGAAAATAAGTACGATGTGGTCATCATTGGAGCAGGTCCGGCGGGGATTTTTACTGCAATTGAATTGACCAGAAAAAAACCCCAGGTTCATGTTCTTATTATTGATAAAGGGCATACTATTGACAAACGGGCCTGTCCCGCCAGGGATCAAGGGAAGTGCATAAATTGTGATCCTTGCGCCATCACCAGCGGATGGTCCGGAGCCGGAGCTTTTAGTGACGGGAAGCTTTCTCTTTCCCCTGATGTGGGTGGGCGGATCATGGATTATATGTCTCGGGAAGAAGCCCAGGCAGGAATTAATTATGCAGATAAAATATATTTAGAATTCGGTGCTCAGGAAATGGTATATGGGCTGGATGAAAAAAAAGTAGATGACATTGCCTATGAGGCTTCCAAGTACAGTATCCAGCTGATTCCTTGTCCGGTAAGACATTTGGGCACAGAACGGGCCTTTAATGTACTCCGGGGCATGTATCGTTATCTGATTAACGAAACTAATACCAGTTTTATGGAGGCGACCAGGGTTGAAGAAATTTTGACCCTTGAAGATCGGGTACAAGGAGTTTTGGTTAAACCCAAGGGGCAAGAGCCTTTTGAAATGTTAGCCGATTTCGTAGTTGCAGCGCCAGGCCGGGGGGGAGCGGAATGGCTTGCCCGGCAAACCCAGACTCTAAACATCAAAACGGATAATAATGAAGTGGATATTGGCGTGCGGGTAGAAGTGCCGAATTCTGTCATGGATCATCTTACCCGCGATCTCTACGAAGCAAAACTGGTTTATTACTCTGATACTTTTGATAACAGGGTGCGCTCATTTTGTGTTAATCCCGGCGGCGTGGTTTCCGAAGAGCATTATGAGCGCAAGCTCGCTGTAGTAAATGGGCATAGCTATGCCGATGAAAATCTGAAGACAAAAAACACCAATTTTGCTCTTTTGGTATCAACCAGGTTCACGGAACCATTTAATGAGCCCATTGCCTACGGGGAATATATTGCTCGCCTGGCTAATATGCTCACAGGAGGCGGTGTAATGGTCCAACGTCTGGGGGATGTCTTAAAAGGACGGCGCACGGATTATGACCGTTTAAAAAAATCAACGACGATTCCTACCTTGAAAACCGCGGTGCCCGGGGATTTAAGTTATGTACTGCCGGCCCGTTATTTAACCTCGATTATTGAGACCTTGAAAGCTTTTGATCATATTGCGCCGGGCTTATATGCCAGGAATACCTTGCTTTATGGAGCTGAAGTTAAATTTTACTCATCCAAGGTGCGTGTTTCCGAAAACTTTGAAACGAATGTAGCCAATCTTTACACCATTGGTGACGGAGCCGGCATTACGAGAGGCTTAATGCAGGCATCGGTAACAGGTATTGTAGTAGCACGAGATATTTCGTCCAGGATATAATGAGCGGGAGATCTGAAGTATCATGCGTGTTAAATATAGTTAGTGGAGGTGCTGCTCATGTCGGCAGTAGTATTAATTGGGGCCCAATGGGGAGACGAAGGCAAAGGGAAAATTACAGATTTTCTGGCAGAAAAAGCAGATGTGGTTGTACGTTACCAGGGAGGCAGCAATGCCGGTCATACGGTAGTGGTGGGAGAGGAAGAATATAAACTTCATCTGATACCCTCAGGTATTTTATATCCTAATACCTCCTGCATTATCGGCAACGGTGTAGTAGTGGATATTGAGACATTGCTTAAGGAAATAGACAGCTTAAAAGAACGGGGCATAGAAACCGATCATCTACATATCTCCGATCGCGCCCATGTTATTATGCCTTATCATCTACTTTTGGACCAACTACAGGAAGAAGGAAAAGGTGATCAAAAGATCGGTACCACAAAAAAGGGTATTGGTCCGGCCTATGTCGATAAAGCTTCCCGAGTGGGAATACGTATGGTTGATCTTCTTGATCAGGATATTTTTGCCGCCAAGGTGGAAGCTAATTTAAAAGAAAAAAATCTTCTTTTTACGAAAGTATATGAGGTGGAAGGGTTTCAGGCAGAGGAGATCATTGCACAATTCAAACCTTTAATTGAACGGATCAAACCTTATTTGACGGATACTTCTCTTCTGGTTAACCATGCCTTGGAGCAGGGAGAAAATGTGCTCTTTGAAGGAGCCCAAGGAACTTTGTTGGATTTGGATCAGGGTACCTATCCTTTTGTCACCTCTTCTCATCCCACGGCAGGAGGAGCCTGTATTGGCGCCGGCGTCGGCCCCACAAAAATCAATAAGGTGCTGGGTGTCGTTAAAGCTTATACCACCCGGGTCGGGGAAGGGCCATTTCCTACAGAGTTAAACGATGCTATCGGAGAGATGATCCGTAAAGAAGGTTTTGAATTTGGTACCACCACGGGGCGTCCCCGGCGCTGCGGCTGGTTTGATGCGGTGATCGCACGTTACAGTGTGCGTATGAGCGGCTTAACAGGCCTTGCCTTGACGAAGTTGGATGTATTGGATAAATTAGACGAGATTAAAATCTGTTATGGATATGAGTATCAAGGGCAGGTTCTGTCTCAGTTCCCGTCCAGTCTGCAAACCCTGGAGGATTGTCGGCCCCTTTATGAGACCATGGAAGGCTGGCAGGAAGATACCAGTGAAGCCAGAACCTTTGAAGCATTGCCGGATAAAGCACAAAAATATATTAAGAGAATTGAAGAGCTTTCCGGAATCAAGGTTGTTCTTGTTGCAGTTGGGCCTAAAAGGGACCAAACCATTGTCCGGGAAGAACTGTATTAATGGATTAAGCAAAATTGCAGGATTGAAGGGGTGTATCATAACACCCCTTTTTTGATGAGCATAATTTTTAAATAAAAGAAGCAAATTACCTTGACAAAAGGGGAATTTTAGTGCAAAATATACAAGCGTGAGCAAAACAGAAATTCATTGTACTTCAACAGAAAAAAATAAACATTTTAAATTATTTTGTTGACAGAGAAAGCTTGTTGCAGTATAATAAGTTCCTGTGAGACATATGAGCCATTAGCTCAGTCGGTAGAGCACCTGACTTTTAATCAGGGTGTCCCGCGTTCGAGTCGCGGATGGCTCACCATTTTTATCTTGGCCCGTTGGAGAAGCGGCTTAACTCACCAGCCTTTCACGCTGGCAGTTTCAGGGGTTCGAATCCCCTACGGGTCACCAATTTTGGGTGATTAGCTCAGCTGGGAGAGCGCCTGCCTTACAAGCAGGATGTCGGCAGTTCGATCCTGTCATCGCCCACCATTTACGCGGAACTGTGGTGTAGTGGTCTAACATGCCGGCCTGTCACGCCGGAGATCGCGGGTTCAACTCCCGTCAGTTCCGCCATTTTTATTCAGCAGTTATTTAACTGCTCTTTCTTGTCTTTAAAGGGTTTTCTCATTATATAATCATATCTTGCGGGTGTAGCTCAGTGGTAGAGCGCTGGCTTCCCAAGCCAGTTATGTGGGTTCGATTCCCATCACCCGCTCCAAAAAACGAAACAAAACAGATGTTATCATGCATCTGTTTTGTTTCGTTTTTTTATACTTTCGGAACATATAAGTTCCAAGTTTCCCTTTCGCAATGGGTTTGATACAATATCATTTCGTGACATAATATGCTATAATTTACAGCATATATTTTTAAGCAAATGAATGACTGGAACTTTAAATATTTCAACTTTCGGTTGTATTTTTATCTTCCTACAAAAATAGGCTGGATTGAAAGGTTAAGAGGAGAGAACATGTTATCATTTTATATTGATATGTTGGATGATCATGAGAAAAAAGATAAGTTGATAAGCATATATGAAAAATACTACGGCACGATGCTGGGCGTTGCCAAAAGCATCATACCTGACCATGCTCTTGCTGAAGATGCGGTATCAGAATCAATCATAACCATAATAAAAAATTTGCATAAAATTTACGACGTTTCAAGTCACAAAACGAGGGTCTATATTGTTATTATAGTAAGGAGCCGTTCCATTAATATATTGAATAAGCAAAATAAACATAAGAGTGAACATATCGAAGGTGAGGAGATATCTGATGGCAGCATTCCTGTCTTAGATGACTTAACCGCTAGAGAGGCTTGCGACAATATTATTAGCCATATTCAAGCATTACCCAAGTCATTATCGGAGGCATTGTTTTTATCGGTAGTGATGGGACATTCAAACAAAGAAATATCAGATTTACTAAGAATATCTAATGATGCTGTTAGACAAAGATTAAGTCGGGCGAAAGCTCAAGTGAAAACGAAACTTATGCTGGAGGGAATTGAATATGGAGAAAAATAATTTAGATGATAAATTATTTGACGCTATGCTAAAAATTGCCGTGGAAAAGGCCTTCGAGCAGGAAATGGATGAGTTGCCGTCTTGTGAGGAAATGAATGCACAATATAAGCCATCACCTAATTTAGATAAAAGAATAAGGAAGCTAATATCCAGGCACAGGTTCAATAAAAAGGTTTCCTCATGGAAAAAAACCGCCATGCGAGTTGCCGCTAGTGCCGCAATAGTAATTGTTGTTTCCGGCACAATATTACTTAGCGCTGAAGCAACGCGAAACTATATTTTTAACGCTGCTATAAGGTGGCAGGAAGATCATTTTTCAATTCAACATGGAGATAACGACAACAATAATGGCGTGATAGATGAAAAAATTTATAGACCTGCTTACTTGCCGGCTGGTTTTATGGAGACTTCTTTCAATGCTATAGGTGATATTATCAAGATTACTTACGAAAATGATAGTGGTATGACAATAATATTAAAGCAATCCCCGGCGCAATCTTCACATATACTTGTTGACCACGAAGATAAAAAATATTCAGTAATAAAGATCAATGGTAAGGAGGCATATTTATTTGAAACAACAAAGGATGATAAAAATAATTTGATATTATGGGAATCCCAAGGCATAATCTTCATGATCTCTTCCGAGATAGAAAGTGCAGAATTAATTTCCATGGCGGAGAGTATACAAAAATAATTTATTTTTTTTAAGAAATCATGTCACAAATCACCATTCTAATTTGTTATATAAGTAAAGGGATAAAAAGCCCAATAATAAAAAAGGATGGTGGTTTTATGATTGTAAGCAAAAAAGGACTGATGCCGATACTATTCGCATTCATCATAATTTTGACATCAAATATAGCGAATGCTTCTTCGGAAATAACGGAAGCTGAGGCAGAGATGCAGCCATTTTGGCAAAATATCTCTGATGTGACCGTAAACTTATCGATTACAAACGGCAAAGCAGAGCTCGCTGCAGCTGTTGACGGTTATCAGGGAGTAAATAAGATTACGGCAGTAGCGGTACTTGAACGATTGAACTCAAACGGCACGTATACTGAAATCGCACGATGGGATAACATCCGCTCGGATACCAGATATTTGAACTGGACTTCTACCCGTTATGTCGCTAAAGGCTATACATACCGTTTCAAGTTTATAGCCACGGCTTATAAAGATGGTGTAGGTGAAACAGTCAGTGCCAGCAAAAGTGCTAAAGCTTATTAATAGTAGATTGAGAATGACCGAAGAAAAATTAAACTCAAAAAATTGAGGGAACAAATTTTTTAGCTGCTTATAAAGGCTTTAATTATGATGTAGCCAATCAGTTTACATTGTACAAGACTTACTAAATTGGAGGAACAATTTATGAAAAATTTTAGATTCAATATTGTAAAAATACTTGCAAGTGTTTTCATGTTTAGCAATTTGATTACTCCTGTTGCTATGGCAGATGTGCAGTCTAAAGGTGAATTTATCGAATTAGAATCTTTAGAACAGTTTAATCCGGCAATTCATGCTGATATTAATCTACCTAAAGAAGTTAATCAAGCACCAGACTTGATCCTTAAAACAAATCAAGGACAAGTACCTGTGTATCTATCTGATGAATTAAAAACTACCCAGGATATTGAGTCATATGATTTTCGGGTATTTTTGCAAGAAGCTCTCAAAAACCAACCTGCTGACAGTAAAGAAAAGTTTAATAGCTTAAACAATGCATCAGAAGAATATGAGTTTGTATGTGTTGAAGATGAACAAACTCTTGCTTTTTATAACAATTCTGCAGGACAAGTGATGATGGAGGTTACATCAACTGATCGATCTATTGATGTACATGCAGAACAACCTGCAATTATACCTTTAGCTACTAATGTTAATTTACCGGATGGTTATGGTGCCAGGGCTAGAACATATAGCAGTTCAGCAGATTATATTACAGCTGCATTAAGATCTGGTGCACCAAATTACAATGGTTCAGTTCCTGATAATGGTGAAGAAGATCCTGAAAGTATTAATTTCTATAATTACCTTGGGTTCACAGTAGGTACCTTAGAAACAGATTTAGGTTTATTGTGGTCAAACACTTATCAAGGTTGGAAAATGTATGGCAAAGTAGTAGATGGATCTACTAAGTATTGGCATTATTTTCCTACTGCTACTACCACAAATCCTAACTTGGTTTATAAATCAACAGATGGTTATCCAACAACACTAAGAGTAGATAAATACTATAACTATAATGGTAATAATAGATTAAAGATGGAATTGAGCGGTACTCAAACAAATATGAATTCTGGTACTAGTATTCTAATTATGCCCAGAGGAACTACATCTAATGTTAAATATAAGTTGTTAACGACTATTGCTTCTAAAAGTGAATCAAATATTAAAACTGGCGCATCGATTTCTTCTAACTATAGAAATATTAAACTAGGTACATCAAACATAGGTTCTTTTGAAGCTTTAGAAACAGACAATGCTACATTAACTTATAATGGTTCTATATTATCTGCAAATGTAAAAAAAGAATAGAAATGAGTATTCCGGAGCATTTTGCGCCAACTGTCCGGTTAGCGGGAGCCATCATTCCGGTCTGATAGGGTCCAGTATTCCGGAATAAGAGAACCAGTTTCAGCATTTATTCCACGGTTCTCTTGACAACGAGCCCCCACCGGCATGTTTTCAGGCATTAGGGGCATCTCCCATGCGAGCATGGTTGATGCCTGGCGCATCAGCCTAACATACTGGAACTCGTTGTCAAGAGGCTTTCGCGTCATAAACGCTGGTTGGCTTTTCATACCGGACAGCTGGCTCCCGCAACACCGGAATCGTGGCTCCGTCGCATCGGTATATTCATAGAAATATTGTAAAGGGGATGTGTTACATGTTAAATAAGTTAACCCGTCGATATTTAACAATAGTATTATTAATTGCTCTTTTTTGGGGAGGAAGGTTTTCTACTGATATAATAAATGCCATGGCTCAAACAACTGATATTCTTGTTGATGTTAATGGAAGCACCGTATCTCTTGAGGCTGAACCATTTATTATTAATGACTATGCCATGTTACCTTTAAGAGACACTTTTAAGATTTTTGGTTGCGATCGTTTTGCTTGGGACGAAAATAATAAAACAGTTACCGCTATTAGTGGTGAATTAATTATTAAAATTAAAGTAGGCGATAAAACTGCTCAAATAGGCGGATTTAATGAGGAATTAGATCAATCGGCTATGTTAAAAAATGGTCGCGTTTATTTGCCAATTCGCTTTATGTCAAATACTTTTGACTCCTATATTAAATATGCTAATAGAAAGATAAATATTGTTCTACCATTCCTGTATAAAGATAGTCAGTGGTATGCAGCTAGTACATCCCTATCTAATAATCGCCTTGGAGATAGAGATCCGAATAAAAAGGAATTAGTAAAGGATAACAACAAAGGAGTCAAAAAAATTGGTGATACCTTATATTACCAACTATATTTGCCAGGCTCACCTATTGGCAGCTATCATTTGTATCAATTAAATAATAATGGGAAGTTTAAATATGTTTTAGATATGGAAGAGACGGTGCATGATTATAAAATTGATAAAAATATTTTATATTACCAATATATTGGTTCACAACTAAATCCTAGCTTATCTATTATTACAAAAGCTAATTTAGCTGAAGAGCCAATAGAAAAACAAGATATAGGGCAAAAAAATTTCTCGTATGGTTCAAAGATAACTCTACAGAAAGATGCTCATGTGAACGATGTTACTTATATATCGGAGGGTAATAATTGGGAAATAAAACCCGAAGGATTGTATGCAATAGGGTACAATAAAAATGCTATTGTAGAGCATTTAGTAAAAGACTTAACATTATTAGAAGAAACGTATGGCTATTATCTAATTGATATAGAAACTAACGAGCATAAGATGGTTAGAAAACTTGACTTGGAGTATAATTAAGAAATCCTACTGTTTTCTGCGGGATCTGCTGAAAAGAGAGTATTTATTTAGCTATCTCGCATAATAGTCCAGTGTCAACTTTATTTTTTATATCAGCAGAGGCAGTAGCAGAGTTTATTATCGGTATATCAATTTTTTTGGGTTCGCAGGGCTTGGTTAATTTATTAAATAAGCTAAGGAGCACCGGTTTAGAAGCGGATGAAAGTATAAAGTGAGGGAGGGTTTTCTTCGAGAAATTGGTGGATGTAAAAATAATTTCAATATGGTATAATATGTGCCGTGA
Organism: Dehalobacterium formicoaceticum; assembly: GCF_002224645.1. Classification (NCBI taxonomy): domain Bacteria; kingdom Bacillati; phylum Bacillota; class Clostridia; order Eubacteriales; family Peptococcaceae; genus Dehalobacterium; species Dehalobacterium formicoaceticum. Next base: position 845,230 of record NZ_CP022121.1, read on the forward strand.
AGAAAAGTTTGGCCTTACATAAAGGGGGAAAAATAATGGCAAAACATATTAAGACGGTGCTGGCTGGGAATTTAAAAAACACCGTGAAAGATGGAGGCTGCGGAGCCTGTCAGTCTTCTTGTCAATCGGCTTGTAAAACATCTTGCACAGTAGGAAATCAAGTTTGCGCAAAATAAGTCAAAAGGGCCTTCACCCCATGGGGTAAGGCCTGATTTTTTGTGCTTTCAGAAAGTATTAGTTTTATAGGTAAAAGGGATGAGTGCGATTAAGGCTTCCGCCGGTTCCATAGGCGCGGCAGAAAGCTGGCTTTCTAAATAAGAAGGAATGGGGCTTAAAAGATGGGACTGAAATTAAATATTATGGATACCCATAAGTTTGAAATAGATGGGACAAAAATTCTGTTGGATGTAAACTCCGGATCGATTCATATTATCGATGACCCGGTCTGGGCTTTTCACGAGTTATTAATAAAAAGGCAAGGGGATCTTGAGCAGGCCGTGGAGGATTTCAAGGTAGAAGCAGGGGAGGTATTGGCTCAAGACATTAAAGAAGAATTTCAGGAGCTGATTGCCCAGGGACAATTATTTTCCCAGGATGAATATCGGGATAAATATTCAACGAATGATAGTTCGATCTTAAAATCATTATGTCTGAATGTCTCCCATGATTGCAACCTGAGGTGTGCTTACTGCTTTGCCGGGAGTGGCAATTTCGGTGGTCAACGGCTACTGATGTCTGTGGAGACCGGGAAAAAGGCTCTTGATTATCTCTTGAAACATTCTGGTAATCGTAAGCACTGCGAAGTAGACTTTTTTGGCGGAGAGCCTTTACTGAACATTGACGTGGTGAAGGAACTGATAGCCTATGGCAGAGAACAAGGAGAGAGATTGGGTAAGGAAATTAAATTTACTTTAACCACTAATGGTGTGGCATTGGATGAAAAGACCCAGGAGTATTTGAACCGGGAAGGGATCAGTGTGGTATTAAGCCTGGATGGCCGCCGGGAAGTCAATGATCGGGTGCGTAAATTCCCCTCAGGAAAAGGCAGCTATGAGATCATCCATGATCATTTCAAAAAGTTCGTGGAGAGCCGTAACCATGAAAATTATTATCTTAGGGGTACTTTTACCGGCTGGAATAAGGACTTTTTCCAGGATGCCCGCCATCTGGTGGAAGAAGGATATCGGATTATTTCCCTGGAGCCGGTGGTGACGGCGCCGGAGGATGAATATGCATTAAAAGAGACAGATCTACCGGTCTTAAAAGAAGAATATTTTAAGCTGGCTCGTTATTACCGCCAAAGAAAAGCAGCGGGCAAGCCTTTTCAGTTTTTTCACTTTAACCTTGATTTAACCCATGGTCCGTGCTTGCCAAAACGACTTTCCGGGTGCGGCGCCGGTTATGAATACCTGGTGGTGACTCCCGAGGGAGATTTTTATCCTTGTCATCAATTTGTGGGACGGGAAGAGTATAAAATGGGCTCTTTGGAAGTAGAAGAAGTAGATCAGGAAATAGGACGGAGGTTCCGGGAAGCCCATATTTATCATAAACCGGCTTGCCGGGAATGCTGGGCCAGATTTTATTGCAGCGGCGGCTGTCATGCCAATGCGGACGCCGCCAATCATAATATCCTGGAACCATATCAATTAGGCTGTGAATTGGAGAAAATACGTCTGGAATGTGCCATTTGGCTCCAGGTCATAGATTCATGATAGATATGTAACCAATTTCTGCATTTACCTCATGTGAAAATTATGGTATACTGGTTGAGGTGTTTTTAAAAAAGGGAATACAGGAGGATTTTAGCTCAGGATTCTCAAAATAAGGCTGCGAATGGAGGAAGGAATGTATACTTTTTCAAAAGAAGATTTGCAGCAAAACCAACCTCAAAAGCGTAGATTAGCCTGGAATGTTTTTTTTGGTGGAAAGAAAAAATCCGTTCTTAGTATTGGGTTAATAGCACTGGTTTTGTTGGCAGGAACAGGAATAGGGTTAATGCAAGGCAGTAAGACCTATGCCTTGGTGGTAAACGGCAAAGAGACCTTGGTATTTGACAGTAAGGTTCAAGCCGAGCAGGCAGTTCAGACATTTTTGAATCAGAAATCCCAGGAGATGGGGAAAGCTGTAACGACAGAGGACGTCATCGAAATTTTGGAAACAGAGGATAAAGCAAAATCCCCTTCGACAGAGGAAGATGTCAAACAGTCCTTGGTTCGGGCATTGAACATTCTGGTGCCTGGGGCCGCAGTCGTAATTAACGGTGAGGAAAAAATCTTTCTGGAAGACCAGGAACTTGGGGAGAAGCTGATTTCGACGGTGAAGGAGCAATACACACCTAGGAAAGAGGATTTAAAGGTTGTAAAAGTTGATCTTAAAGAAAAGGTTGAAATTGTAGAAAAAGAAGTACCTGTGAAAGAAATTGCCACCAAAGATCAAGCCTATCATATTTTGACCACCGGTGCGGAGAAAATGATCACACATACGGTGGAATCCGGTGAGTCCCTGTGGTCCATAGCCATGGATAATGGAATGGAACCTGAGGAACTGGAAAAGGCGAATCCCCAAATGACGGGAAATAAACTTCAGATTGGGACAGAGGTTAATCTCGTTAAAATGGAACCTATGGTTCATGTGACAGCAGTAGCTGAGTTTTCAGAAATAAAGCCTGTTCCCTTTGAAGTGAAAGTGGAAAAGGACGATAGTATGCCGCGAGGCAAACAAAAGGTGACGCAAGAAGGTAAAGAAGGTCAAAAAGAATTTACCTATTTGCTGGTTCAAGAAAACGGTGAGCAGGTTGGCAAGCAATTTGTAAATGGCGTTGTACTTGCCAAACCGGTGAATAAGATTGTGGTACAAGGCACGAAAATGGTTCTTGCTTCCCGGGGAAGCGGAGGTTCCTTAAAATGGCCCTTGAACGGTCCCATTACCTCCCGCTTTGGCAATCGAAGGCTGGGTTATCATACCGGTTTAGATATTAACGGCGATACAGGTGATCCGGTTCGGGCTGCGGAGGCAGGTAAGGTTACATATGCAGGTTGGGATGGTAGTTACGGAAAAATTGTTCGGATTAGTCACGGCAATGGTGCTGAGACCTGGTATGCTCATCTCTCCGCTTTTGAAGTCGGTGTAGGAGATGAAGTGGATCAGGGGGATTTAATCGCCAAAGTGGGCAATACCGGAAGAAGCACAGGATCTCATCTTCATTTTGAGGTCAGATCCAACGGTAATGCGTTAAATCCGCTGAATTATTTGAATTAAAAAGAAAATTTTTGACGAGCCGGATTAAATCATTCGGCTCTTTATTTATTTTTTACATAAAATTATCAAGATTCAGGAAAAATATCAGGCGGAGGCTTGAAAAACAGGAGAGAATATTACATAATAAAAGTAACAAATACTCCTGTAGGGTATATAAGGAGGAACGGAAATGGATTTAAAGAATGCAAAAACCATTGCGGTGGTAGGGCTTTCGCCAGACCCGACTAAAGCCAGCCATCGGGTAGCAAAATACATGCAAGGAAAAGGATACGATATCATTCCTATTAACCCAACGGTGCAAGAGGTGTTGGGCGCCACAAGCTATCCGGATCTAATGTCCCTGCCCGCCGGTATTTCCATAGATATTGTGAATATTTTCCGAAAATCTTCCGCTGTAGTCCCTATTGTGGAGCAAGCCATAAAAAGACGGGCCAAGATGATTTGGATGCAGGAAGATGTCGTCAATGAAGATGCAAAGAAGATGGCAGAAGAAGCCGGATTGGATGTCGAAATGGACTCTTGTATTATGAAGGTCCATCTTTGTCAGAAAGGGAGGGACTGAATTGAGATATGATTTAATCGTGATCGGGGGAGGCCCGGCAGGTTTGACGGCCGGTCTCTACGGTGCCCGGGGAGGCTTGAAAACTTTGATTCTGGAAAAGGCGATGCCGGGCGGGCAGGCAGCCATGACGGAGTTCATTGAGAATTACCCCGGTTATCCCGAAGGGGTGCAAGGCCCTGAATTGATGATGAGTTTTATGGAACAAGCCTTGCGGTTCGGCGTAGACTTTAAAACGGAGGAAGTAACCAAGGTGAATTTCTCCGCAAAAGAAAAGTTGATTGAAACTGAACAAGGAAAATATGAATCTCCTGCTGTGATCATTGCTACCGGATCCCGGCCCCGCTTTCTGGAGGTGCAGGGTGAAAAAGATTTTACCGGGCGGGGTGTTTCTTATTGTGCTACCTGTGATGGAGCATTTTTTCGGGATAAAAAGGTGCTGGTTGCAGGGGGAGGGGACGCGGCCTTGGAAGAGGCTATGTTCTTAACCAAATATGCCCGGGAAGTGATTCTTGTGCATCGGAGAGATCAGTTGCGTGCAGCCAAAATCCTTCAGGAGCGGGCCCGAAAATATGACAAGCTCCATTTTCTTTTGGATTCGGTAATTGAAGAAATTCGTGGTGGCACCCAGGGTGTGGAAGAGGTTGTCATCCGCAACGTTAAGAATGATAACGTTCAGACGGAGGCTGCGGACGGCGTTTTTGTTTTTATCGGAAATTTGCCCAATACGGCTTTTCTCAAGGATATCCTTGATTTAACAGGTGAGGGCTATATTAAGACGAAGGAGTTGCTGATGACCTCTATACCGGGCGTATTTGCTGCTGGGGATGTGCGGGATAAATTCTTGCGTCAGGTTAGTACGGCAGTGGGGGATGGAGCGGAAGCAGCCATGGCAGCAGAACGCTACATTAGCGAATTGGATTAAACATAAACAGAGTCCTTGTCATCAGGTGGAGTTTTTATTCCATATGATTTTTGGAAATAGATATCCTGATAAATTAAATCGGTAAAGGAGGTGAAAAAAATGTGTGAAGGATGCGGATGCCACAGCGGCATTGATACTGTAGTACTAAAGGTGGAAGGTATGAGCTGCGGCCATTGCAAGAGTGCAGTAGAAAAGGAAGTAAAAGCACTTCCCGGTGTTAGTTCTGCGGAGGTAACCTTAGAGGACAGTACTGTAACCATTAATTTTGATACCCATGTCGTCGATCTGGATAAGATTAAAAATGCGATTATTGAAGCCGGCTATCAAGTAGGTTAGTCAATTGGATTTCCTATAAGGTGAAATTGCATAAAATCTGTCAAGTTCGTTTATGCTAAAAGGGATCTTGAAGGAGGCGATATTTTGGCTTATCGAATTAGTGAAGAGTGTATTGCTTGCGGAGCATGTGCCCCGGAGTGCCCCGTTGAGGTAATCAGCGAAGGGGAAGACATTTATGTGATTGACGAAGAAGGATGTATTGACTGCGGCAATTGTGCTGAGGTATGCCCTGTAGGGGCGCCGCATGAAGTGAGTTGAAAGAACCTGAAAAGGTTCTTTTTTTTTGAAAAATTTTAAATTAACAAGATATTTACCTATCATTAATTCCATTTTAATGTCGTAAGCTTATAATATAACAATTAGGAAGAAGCAAAAATTCACTTTTAGGAGCGATAAAAAAAATGAAAAAAAAGAAAACCTTCGTGCTGGATACCAATATTTTGCTTCATTCACCCTATGCCATCTATGCTTTTGAGGACAACCATATTGTCATTCCGGAGGTGGTCCTGGAAGAATTGGACAAATTCAAAAAGGATAACACGGAATTAGGTGCTAACGCCAGGCTGGTGGCTCGTATCATTGACGGCTTGAGGGAAAAAGGAAACTTAAATAAAGGCATTAAATTGGATACGGGTGGTAAACTACGTATAGAAATGAATTACCATGATGTCAAGCTGCCGGATAGTTGGGTGGGAACCGTAAATGACAATAGGATTCTCAAGGTGTGTAAAGGCTTGCACGAAAAAGGTGAAAAAGTTTACCTGATCAGTAAAGATATGTTCATCAGGATTAAAGCCGATGTTTTAGGTGTTATTGCCCAGGATTTATTAAAAGAACAGGCTCCTGTTTACGATGAACAATATCAAGGACGTATGGATGTGTATGCCGAGGAAGATAAAATTCAGGAATTTTACAGCCAAGGGCGGCTGCTGCCGGAGGATGTTTATCAATTTTCTCTTACTACGAGAAAGCATGTTCAGGAGGAATTGGTGGTCAACCAATTTTTAATTCTTCATTCTAACAATAATGAAAAACAAACTGCTTTAGCTCGCTTTAACGGCAAGGAAATTGTTCCTTTAAATTATATACAAGAACATCCCTTTGGCATTATGCCCCGCAATGCTGGCCAAAAATTTATGCAGGAAGCATTAATGCTGGACGCTGATATTGCTCCTTTGGTGATTATCAAAGGTCCGGCAGGTACTGCGAAGACCTTTTTTTCTTTGGCTGTCGGTCTGTATAAAATGCTGACGGAAACCGGTCGTCTTTATCGCAAAATTTTAGTTTGCCGGCCCAATGTAAAATTCGATGAGGACATCGGTTTTTTGCCTGGTACGGAGCAGGAAAAAATTGCTCCTTTTCTCAGACCGGTCATAGATAATTTAGAGATTTTAAGCGATAACAACGAAAATGAACGATATAAGAATGAAAAATGCTTAAAAGACAAAATTGATGAGCTTTTTGACCGGGATATTATTCATACGGAAGCCATCGCCTTTATCCGAGGCCGTTCCATTGTAAAACAATATGTACTCATTGATGAAGCCCAAAATCTTACCCCGAAGCAGGTCAAAGGGATTATTACCCGAGCGGGAATGGGTACGAAAATCATTTTAACCGGCGATCCTGAGCAAATCGATCATCCTTTTTTGGACAGCAGAACCAACGGCTTAAGCTATGCTGCGGAGAAAATGAAGGGCAGCCCCCTTTGTTTCCAAATCACTCTGTCCGATGAAGAATGCGAGCGTTCTAATCTGGCTTATGAGGGTGCAAAAAGATTATAATGAAAAAAAATCAAGAGAATGTTTTTTCAGTTAAGGATGCTATCAGAGGGTGCTACCCCATATAAAGAAACTTTCGCGGCTTATTCCGAATTTAGGATAAACATCGTTATCCCGAAAGTTTTCTTAACCTTGAATATTAGTGGCATTTGTGATAAATAGACCTTCAAAAAAATTGGGGATAACAAATGTTGACTTTAACCGGAGAAGTCTTCTGCGTTCAAGAAGAACAATATACCGCCAAAGAATTTTTATCCTTTCTTGAAAAGGTGCTAATAAAGTATCCTGGGCAGCGAATTGTGATGATTCTAGATAATGCTAAAATTCACCGTGCTAAGCTCATTCAGCCATCCTCAGCGATCTTGGAAACATGTTTTGTGGGGGTTGTTGCTGTCACTTTTGTAGGGCGTGGACCCCGTCCTTTATATTCAGGCACTTTAAAGGTTGGTTGAGTGCGCCAAACCTGTGTGTTGTTATGAATATCTGCAAAATACCAATATTTATCTGAGATAGCGTCAAGAAACTCTTTACTGTTTCCGTAAAGACAATCCACGCCTATCCATTTTGCTTTAAATAGCCCAGATTCTTCGATTTTATGAATCAAATCCAGCCCAATCTGCGGCTTTGTCCGGAAGGTTAGTTCATCAGGCACGGCGCAGTCTTGCCTACGCTGTGCATAATCTTCACCAAACCACTTTTCCGGCATGAAAAGCTGGGCCGAAATTAAACCATAACCTTTAGGGCCTGAATAGCCTACAAAAACACCCACCTGACTGTTTTCAACTTTTCCGACGCTGCTGCAATATTGACGTGCCACGCCGACAGAATTCTTGCCTTTTTTAACAAAACCACTTTCATCAACAGTAAGCATTCCTTCATCGTCGGAAAGGCGTTCGGAAAGACCTTCTTGATAAATTTTTATGGCTTTTTCTTCATCCCATTGGGCATTCTTCATGAAATTCTGTAAATTACGTGGACCCCTGGGATTATCGATGAATTCCAAAGCTATAGGTTCAACTGACTTTCTTTCTAAATTGCTTAACAATCCTCTCGTATACGCATATAAGTTAGCAATTGGCTCTGCTCGTTTAAAACAGTCTGCAAAACGACTTATATAATTATTGAACATCTCTGGTAGCTTATCTATAATATCAGGCACTTTTGCTTCTTCCAGGATCCCTTCATGCCAAGTATTTTTTTGTAGTTGCATCGAAACCATCTCCAGATATTTATTACTTTTATTGTGGACCCGGGGCGGCTTATGCCTACCTGTACAACCCATTAGTTGTTTGAAATTTTTCTTAAGAGGATATAAATAGACTCCTTTCTTGTTTCCGTGATATTGATACGTGATTCCGACTTTGCCAAACCCGCTGGTTTCCCCAACATAGTGCCAGTTTGCAGCCCTGTAACATGTTCCTTTATATTTATCTTGATCAACAAAGGTTTCTAATAAATAGGGCTCAACCCCATAAAGAAGCGGCCAATCGTGTTTGAGATGTTTGATAGATAAGGCTATTAAATGAGAAGCAAGATTTTTAACGTGCACCCATGGTAAAATTAAAAAACGATTATTGTTCAAAACATGATGTAAATACTTTTTGCGCTCTTCATCATTCCAGTCAATAAAGGTATCCCGCACGCCCAGTCTATAAGAGGCTTGGTTATAACTGATAGCCGCAATGGGACGTTCATTAAACCACACAAGATATTTAACGCGTGGACCAATTGTTTTATTATGACCCAAATAATGGTACGATTTTACAAGCTGATTCCAGAGAGCTTCCATTTCTGTGCGATTAACAAGCTCAATTCTTAGCGCAGATTTTATCTTAAATATTCCTTCTGCCAAGGGGGTATCGTCAATAGAAGGAATAATATTTCTTGGTTCCATAATAACGAATCCTTTCAATTTGTTTATGTTAATCTAAAAGTACCCCACTGTTTCAGTTGAAAAATCCCCCACCCAAGGAATATAATACCTCATGAGTTATTGCATCATGAGGGGGCTGATGGGGTGATAAAACTGAAAACAAAGCAAGAGATAATACTCATGCATATTCGTGATGGTATATCACAAAGGGAGATTTCCAGAATAACAGGGAGTGATCGAAAAACCATAAGGAAATATCTACGTGAGTATGAGGAAAAAAGAAGGGAACTAATTGAAAATGAAGGGATGGATACAGAAGAAATAATTAGCACAATAGTTGAAAAGCCGAAATATGATACATCAAACAGGCAAAAGAAAAAGCTCACAGACAAAATAATTGAACGCATAAAATTCTACCTTGATGAAAATGAAAAACGCAAGGCTATGGGCCTTCATAAGCAGATAAGAAAAAAGAACCATATACATGAGGATCTAAAAAAGGAAGGCATGGATATTGGGTATACAACAGTATGCCTGGCCATATCAAGGATACTAAATGAGAGCAAAGAAGCATTCATAAGAGGTGTATATGAGCCCGGTGATATATGTGAATTTGACTGGGGTGAAGTAAAACTATGGATAGGCGGGGTTCTTATGACCTTGCATATGGCAGCCTTTTGTACAGCACGTGGTAATTACCGATTTGGCCGTCTCTACACCAATGAGAAAACGGAAAGCTTTCTGGAATCCCATGCGGAATTTTTCTCACATATTCAGGGTAATCATAAAACCGTGGTATATGACAATATGAGGACAGCAGTAAAAAAATTCGTTGGCAGATATGAAAAGGAACCAACAGAGGCCCTCCTGAAATTATCCACCTATTACTGCTACCGATATAGATTTTGCAATGCCTATTCAGGCAACGAAAAAGGACACGTTGAAAAAACTGTAGATTATCTTAGGGGAAAAGCATTCACAGGCAGATTAGAATTTGACAGCATTGAAGAGGCGAACGAATATTTATTGCAGGTCTGTAACGAGGTTAACAAAGAAAAAAAGGCGGCCATGGACGGAAAAACAGCGGCCCAAATGCTGGAAGAAGAAAGGGATTATTTGATGCCTCCATTACCCCCGTTTGATTGTGCAGTTGTTAAAAATTATCGAGTTAATAAGTATTCTACCATAAACGTTGACGGTTGTTTCTATTCGGTTCCGGATAACTATGTGGATAAACTGGTACTCGCCAAGGTGTACAAAGGAAAAATCGTGATTTTTTATGAAGGTGAAAAGTTGGCGGAACATACTAAGTTATTGGGCTTTGGCAAATGGTCCCTTGACATTAACCAATAGCTTGGCTTTGCAACAGGCAAATTCAAAAATCATTAACTTTTGCGAAAAATATTTTACCACAAATAAACGAGATTTTGTAGAATTACTTTCGTTCATGAAAGAATTCGAGGTTCAAATCGAAAAAATAGAATCCGCCATACCCAAGATGCTTCTAATCAATCCTACTGATATTAGAACAGATAAGATTAAGCTCTTGTGCATGAATAATGACAGCGATTCTAATATTAACATTAATGGGGAAGATGAAATATATCAGAATTCTAAAAACATGCTTCATCTTTATGAGCAGCTTTTAAATACCGGTAAGGAGGTAGCTATGTAATGGGCAGCAATGAAATATCAAATTCAATAGAGGAACTGACAAAAAACCTCAAATTACCGGCTACAAGGCAGAATTTTAGGGAACTTGCCAAGGATGCAGCTTCTAAAAATATGGATTACATGGAATATCTATATAGACTTTTACAAATGGAATATGATGCAAGGAGCGACAATGCGATCAAAAACAGGATAAGAAGGGCTCAGTTCCCCTTTAAAAAATATTTAGAGGATCTGGAAGTAGATTGCTTGCCGGGGGACGCCCAAAAATAGTTACGGATGCTAAAAACCCTAGATTTTATTGAAACAGGACAAAATATAATATTTGCGGGTAATGCCGGTACGGGTAAGTCGCATCTGGCAATTGGTTTGGGTATAAAAGCGTGTACCCAGGCCTATAAGGTCTGGTATACTTCTGTACCGTCCCTTATCAATTTATTAAAGGAAACCCGGGCCCAGCAGTCATTAAGGGCTTTTGAAAACAGGTTCTTGAAATATGATCTGATTATTGCTGATGAATTAGGATATATATCCTTTGATAAAGAAGGCTCGGAATTATTGTTTACCCACCTATCCCTTAGGGCCGGACAAAAATCAACAATAGTAACGACAAACCTGTCATTTGACAGATGGGATGAAATCTTTAGGGATCCTATTTTAACAGCTACAATGGTGGACAGGCTCACACACAAATCATATTTCATTAATATGAATGGTAATTCCTATAGAATCAAGGAGACGGAGGAATGGCTTGAAAATGAAAATTTGGCATGATGCTAGGGCACTGGCTACAGGTCCCATGATTTAACCCTGGCAAGAACTCGTCGGGATTCTTTGAAGATAGTCACTTAGGCCAGTTTCCGTACTATAGCACGGCAATTGTATATGGTAATCTAATATTAGGTCAACCAGCTCATTGAAATGAATTCGGATGCTGATCCCCTCCTGGTCATGACCCTTAAGGAAAGTAACAGTGCGAAGACCATCCGTTATTTTGAAAACCGTTTCGGAAAGTACGATGTCGTTATCGCAGATGAATTAGGGTATACTTCCTTTCGTGATTTGAAACATACTCTGGATATTCGCCCCGTATATCATCGTTTGTCAGATCGGATAAAATCACATGTCCTTCTTTGCTGGCTTGGATTATTGCTGATTCGCATGGCTGAGCAAGAATTGGATCAAACCTGGTACAACATAAAGCGAACACTCCATACGGTACAAATCGGACACCATAAGTGTCAGGGCGGTGAAGTATGGATGAGTAACCTCTCACTACAGAACAAGGCAAATTGTTTAAAAAGATGGATCTAAATGTGCCACCACGTTATTACAATATTAATATTGCAGGTAATGATACTCTGTAGACACACGACCATTTTCGCTTTAGCCGATGAAAACCCTTTAACCATGCCATTTTCATCGGTTTTGTTCATCTACATACTGTTCAACGCTAGTTAAAGCGTAAGTCTGTCTGACATTAAACCCTTCAAAATCAAGTATTATTGCGAGAAACGTGATCCTGATTTTGAATCAAAAATGCACAATGTCCTTATGGTCTACAAACAAGTAGAGATGCAGTTTGACGATGAAGGAAATATCATTGTTCCGGAAGATGGTGTCTTTACTGTGACACTATCCTATGACGAAAAACCCGGTATACAGGCAATCGCCAATACAACAGACGATTTAAGACCGACGCCGAAAAACGGTACAGTACTCAGAGATTATGAATACAAACGGCTTGGAACAGTCTCTCTTCTTGCAGCTATTGATTTACTGACAGGAGAAGCCATACCCTTGGTGAGTGATACTCATAAAAGTTCTGATTTTGTAGCATTTTTAAAGATACTTGATGATAGGTACCCTGCTAAAGACAAAATCAGAATAATCCTGGATAATCACTCTGCCCACAAATCAAAGGAAACACAGAACTTCCTTGCCACAATGCCAGAGGGGCGATTTGAATTCGTCTTTACTCCAAAACATGGGTCGTGGCTGAATATGATTGAAAGTTTCTTCAGCAAAATGACCAAACAGATGCTTCGTGGAATCCGTGTAAAAACAAAACAGGAACTCGTTGATCGTATTTATTTGTATTTCCAAGAAGTGAACCGTGAACCGGTTGTTTATCATTGGAAGTACAAAATGGATGAGATATCACAGGATGAGGTTGTCGCTGTTAATAGCTAACTATATATTTTTCGATATAATAGTTCTACTGAGTTACGGTGGATGTCAAGTTTTTCGGCTATCTTGATGTTACTCATTCCAGCCGAATTAAGAAGCAGAATCTAGCCCTTTGGGCTATGACTATATCATACCAGGAGGTGATAACATGCGTACTTTCTCCCAGTTAAGAGCATAGTAAACGGGCTACTAATAAGTAAAAGTTACTAAGAGATTAATGTTTAATTATTAAAATCAAAACTGGAAATTTAATGGGATTTGGATTACAAAATTAATTATATGATTCCATTGCAGAAACCGCTATTTTTAAATTTTAGGCTACATATAGAGTGATGAATTAAACAGACCCATATATGGCGTGCAAAATCGTAAAATGACCCTTTTTCAGTGGAATCATTATATGAGAAGGCTAAAAAATGAAGAAGTATTTGATAGCTTTTTTTGTCTTAACTGTATTTCTTATTTATTCCGCGAGTTCTTATGCAAAAACGAATATCCCAGTGGATGCATTAAAGGTTGATTATAAACTTGAGATTGAAAAATTAATTAGTGAAGAATTTGACTATCAGTTGAAACAATATGATGAACTTAATGAAGAAGAGAAAGAGGAGTTCTCAAAGAACGTTGGTATAGTGACTGATGACTATGAGCTATTTAAAAAGGAATTAGAAGAATCCCTATAAAACGCATTTGTCTTCTATATGGACGAAAGTGGAAATCTTTTTGATAAAGACGGATATATTGAGACAGTAGAAATTAGTGGGATGGACTTAATTGAGGATACTGATGCAACTGACCTTCGATTAGGGAAGGAGGTTGAAAAGGCTACCGCTCAAGATCCTGCAAAAATTAATGGTGCATATACAGGAGCTTTTGTTCGTCAAACATCGGTACAAGGGTATATGGGTATTTATTCTACAATGACACTGCCTACTAAAGCTAATGGGGCAATGGACATTAGGGAATATTTACCTATACCTAATCCTGATAATCAAAAGCCAAAAACAACAGGATATCTCTATAACACTTTAGATTGTGGAACACCCTGGGAATTTGGTAGCTCTTATCCTGTTGAAGGAGGTTTGCAATATAGTTATCAAAATGACAACTATTCAGGATACGTTAGAGTCAATGGTGGGCCATTAAACTTTAATGACATTAATGGCAATACTGTACCGCGTTTCAAAAGTAATACGGCATTTACTCAGAATTTAAGATATGAGCCAGCCAATGGCAAAATTAAGTACTATGCAAATGGTGTCAGTATAAGCGGGACTTCCCAGTCATTGGTGTTTGGTATTACTAAAACCTTTACCAGTTCCGAAAAGTCTACACTTAGAGCGGGAAGGGTTACAGGCTTAGCATGGGATAACACAAATTGGGGAAACTGGAATACAACAACTCCCCTAGGGAAAATTAACACAACCTACAATAATGCAAAATTGCTTAAGGTTGACGGTACTACGCAGGTAACTCTAACTACTTCTTTACTTGATACAAGGATTAATCCTAACACCGGAAAAATTTACGGAACAGTCGATTGGCCTTCTGAAAAAGTTAACAAAACCCCTTCAACGGGATCCATTGGGACACAACAACATATATTAGATGTAACAAATTAACGAGGTGTTTTACATATGAGAAACTTTCTGTTGATATTTTTTTCAGTGCTGGTATTTTCTGCAGCACTGGTAATTCCCAATGTACAAACTTGTTTAGCTCAAGTTGAAGTTACAATTGCAGAAAATCAAAACGCACCTTTTATAAAAAAAGAAATTTTCAAAGAAGATGATTGGGTGCCTGTAAGATGGCTTTTCCAACAATATGTTGATTCGGTAGACTGGGAGAATGATCGTAAGGTAGCAGTTGTTAAAAATGATGGCAAAGAGTTGATCTTTAATTTTTCCAGACAGGAAATAGCTGTAAAAGAAAATCAATTTTTGGTTCCTATCGGCTATTCAAAATTTATAAATGGAAGAGTATTCATTGATGGTGCTTGGATCGGAAGCATTTTTGACATGTATGCTACAACTGGCCAAGACAAAGATAAGGATGATATAAGAAATAAACTTGATTTCTTACCGATAACGGGTATTGATAACTTATATTCGCCTAAAGATGGTATTTTGCATCTAACTATTTTCCTGGATAAGAAATAAGTGGGACTTTCAACGCAGGTGACCCGAACCGTACCTTTTTTCAAGAAAAAAAGCAACCCTTCAAGACTGCCTTTTCCATAGCTTGAGTATTCTACAGTCAGACACTCAGATTGATTGCCTTTCGGCAGAACATTGTCTTTCTGGCTGTGCAAAATTTTACACATTATTGCAAGGTATTAAACCTTGTTGGGAATAACCTAATACACGAAAAATGAAACATTCTCGTTCCAACAAATCTGGCCTATGAGGGTGCAAAAAGATTATAACAGCAAAAAGTTCAACCAGCCGTTTGACATTGGTGGTTGAACTTTTTACATTTTTTATTCCTCAGCAATCCGCACCGGATTACATAACACTTTTTTACTATGAGCTGTCCTTCCGCATTTTCGGCAGAGGTAGCGTGGCTCAAGCACTAAAGCGATATATTCCTCCTGATGCTTCCTATGGAAATCCCGCTTCACCAATTTGCACAGATTAATTTTTTTACCCAGGATTTTTTTGGCTTTGCTCTTTTTCTTTTTCTTCTTTTTTTCATCTTTTTTGATCACAACAGAATATTCTAAGGATTCTTTTGTGTCTTTTTGTTCATCAATCTCGTTTAGATCATCATCGTCATCCTTATAATCGCCATCTTCAATATCATCTTCTTTTGTTTCCTCATTTTTATCATTATCATCTTTTACAGCTTCATCATCTGCTTCAGAAGCATGTTCCTGATTATCTTTCCCGGGTTCTTGCTGTGTCTCTTCATTCATGGTCGTTTCAGTATCAGCTGCAACTTCATCAGGCAGGACTGAGGAAGACTGCTCATCTTGTTCTGCTTTTGTTGCTATGGCTGTTATTTCCGCTTCTTTTGAATCATTATCATTATTTCTCCAGGTTATCATGCCCTCCACCCTCTCTTTAATTTTTTGTCTTTGCTCTTTATTGGTTAAACAACCTGATCTTTTATCGAAGTCACCGGGTGAAAACTTTCTTGTGAGACCCTTGAAGTTTTTTTAGGCACTTCCTCCTGTGCTTCCTGATAAAAAATCTTTTGGCTGTCAAAGACCTTTTTTCCCCGCGCTGATGGTCTTAAATAAATGCCTTGCTCCGTTAGCTTTCGCGCCTTAACGTTATCCGTTAATGTCACGTGTAAGATATGTTTGACCTCTTGCTTGATTTCTTCATCATCAATGGGAAATAAAGTTTCGACGCGGCGATTTAAATTTCTTTCCATTAAATCGGCACTGGACAAATAGATTTTTTCCTCTCCATCGGCCCAAAAATAATATATGCGGCTATGCTCCAGGAAACGACCGACAATGCTGGTGACAGAAATATGATCACTTAACCCGGGCACCCCGGCTCGTAAACAGCAGATACCCCGGATAATCAGTTCAATTTTTACGCCCGCCTGGGAAGCATTATATAGAGCTTCGATGATATTTTGATCCGTCAATGAATTAATTTTTATGATAATATGCGCCTTTTTTCCTTGTTGGGCGTTTTCGGTTTCCCGATCAATAAATTTCATGATTTTGTTTCGTAAATGGGAGGGGGCTACCACTAAACGATGCATCTCCAAAGGCTGGGAAAGGCCGGAGAGCATGTTAAACAAGTTGGAAGCATCCGCTCCAAAATAAGGATTGGCAGTCAAGAGCCCAATATCACTGTACAGACGGGCAGTAACGTCGTTATAGTTTCCTGTCCCTAAATGAACATACCGCTTAATACCCTCTTCTTCTGAACGCACGATCAGCAACACCTTACAATGGGTTTTTAATCCAGCCAACCCGTAAATTACATGACAACCGGCTTTTTCTAATTTTTTAGCCCAATGGATATTGTTTTGTTCGTCAAAACGGGCTTTAATTTCCATGAGGACGGTCACTTGTTTGCCGTTCTCTGCAGCCTGAACCAATGCATCCACAATGGGAGAATTCCCGCTTACCCGGTAAAGGGTCTGCTTAATAGCCAAGACCTGGGGATCTTCAGCTGCTTCTTGAATCAGCTGCAACACCGGTTCAAAGGAATGGTAAGGATGGTGCAGCAAAACATCCTTTTGGCTGATTACGGAGAAAATATCCTCCACATCATAAAAGTCTTTATGCATCACCGGTTCAAAGGGTGGATTCAGGAGATGGTCATAACCTTTTAGGGCGGCAATACGATGGAGAAAATGAAGGTCAATGGGACCAGAAATCAAATAGACCTCATCCAGGGTAATTTCCAGTTCCTCCGTCAATATTTCTAAAAGACGGGTGTCTGCATTTTTATCAACTTCCAGGCGAATTACCGACCCCCATTTTCTTTGACGCAAAGAGGCTTCGATTGCGGCAAGAAGATCCTCCGCTCCCTCTTCATCCAGGCTGTAATCCCCATTGCGGGTAATGCGGTAATTGGCAGTGGCTAAAATTTGGTAGCCGAAAAATATTTGATCCAATTTATTCTTGATCAATTCCTCCAGAAGAATAAAGTTTCTTGTCTCACCCGGTGAGGGAATTTCTATGAGGCGATCCAACACCCCCGGTACCTGGACGGTGGCAAAATGAAAATTCTTTCTGTTCTTGGGGTCTGCTACCAGAATGCCAATATTTAAGCTTTTATTCATTACTAAAGGAAAAGGGCGGCTGTTATCAACGACCATTGGAGTTAAAACAGGGAAAACCTGTTTGGAAAAAAATCATCTAGATATTTATTTTGTTCTTCTGATAACTCCTTAGCATGCAACAATTTTATTTTTACCTTTTTTAAACCTCTTTTAATAGAATGATGATAGCATTGATAGAGCTCCTGCACCATACGATGGGCTCTTTTAGATATTGCTGCCATTTCTTCTTCCGGTGCTAACCCGGAAGGATCCTTTTTATTGAAACCGGCCTCTATTTGATCCCGGAGGGAGGCAACTCGTACCATAAAAAACTCATCCAAATTGGAGCAGACGATGGCGGCAAACTTTAAGCGTTCAAAAAGAGGATTATGAGGGTCATAGGCTTCTTCAAGTACACGATGATTAAATTCCAGCCAGCTCAGCTCCCGATTGATAAAATTATGTTCTTTAGACACCCTTGCATCCACTTCCTTCTGTCATTGATCGTAAACTTCAGCTATTTCTTAATCCTGGTTTGCGGTCTTACACCGAGTACTTCTTCGAAAAAAGAAGCTTTTTGGGAAAATGTCCATTCTTCCAGTAAAATATTGTGCTTGGTTTTCAGATAAAAGTTAAGGATGTTTTCCGAAAACACAATTTTTACCCCTTGGATTTTCTGGCCCTGAGATACATCGAGACTATTTGAAAGCTTCAAAATGGCCGCCAGTTTAGAAACTGTGATCTTGTCCCTGAAAGATAAAATTTGGTACGCCTGGTGATGAAGTCCGGGTTCCTCATGATCATGATAGCGCACAATTTGAGCAATTAGATCAAGCTCCTCATTGGCGAGGCCCATGATGTTTTGTCTTAGAATCAGAGCATAGGAAAGGTTATCATGATCGCTGAAATTAACGAAGTAGCCAATGTTATGCAAAATCGCAGCAATTTCTAAATAGAGACGTTCCCGTTCCCCCAGCTTATGCAGCTTTTTGGTCTGATCGAAGACGGTAAGAGATAACTTAGCCACCTGAGCGGAATGCAGTTTGTCCGCCCGGTATTTATTTGCGATATACCAAACGGAACTGATTATGTCCTTTTGGTATTCTTCCTGACGGAAATGATCAAAAAGCTGATCCGCCAAATCATATAAAATTCCGTGACGCAGTACCACTTTGGGGGCATAAATACCTTTTGACAGGGTCATTTTGAAAAAAGAATGAAGAATAATAACTGCGGGCAAAAACGTTTCCGCTTCCCGCGGGGAAAGAGCATATCTTTCCATCAGCTGATCATCCATCATGACACGCACCCGCTCATATAGATCCGTTAGCGTTTCTTGCCGGATGTAATGGTCATCCCCCGGTTCTAAAAGACGGAATACCGTATTGCATTCACTGCCCAAACCTACAAAATACTTAATAGGTGTTTTGCTCATTATTGGTTTCAGCATCGATAATTTACTGTCGATATAATCCTCCATCACCTGGGCATAATCTATGGTTTTATGTTGTAATTCTGCCAGGGTCTCGTGCAGACGCAGGACACCAATCTTAATATATTCAGTAAATTCCAAATTTCCCTTGTGATAGATGGAAACTTCGGTTCCTCCAGAGGCAATATTGATGATTAAGCCCGATTCCCGATAATTGGTAAGATTCAAGTCCTGAGCTTGATATCTCAAGGCTTTGTACATAAGGAATCTTTCCTGGGCATTGTTGATGATTTCTACAGTGATCCCTGTTTTCATGCGAATGTGTTCCAAGACATATTCCCGGTTCTCAGCTTCTCGTAAGGCGCTTTTGGCAATCGCCCGCACTTTTTTTACCTTGTATTCCCTGAGTACAAAAGCAAATCCTTTTAAGGCTTTAAGGGTATCTATGATCGTTTCGTTCTGGATCCGGCCGGTGGTAAAGGCATCACTGCCGATATTAGTAGGTTTGGTCAAATCCTCTAAAATTACAATTTTACCGTTCTTATGAACTTGGGCAATAGTCAGATGCAGGTTGTGCGTCCCCACATCAATGGCACCAACGATTTCAAAATCTTTTTTTCCCATGAATTGTTTCTCCTAAAAATATTAGGCTTCTTCGATCTGGAGCCAATTCTTGAATACTTTTTTAAAGCTGGGCGCCACAGATAAGGCATCATTAATCTCTAAACCGGGATTTACTTTAGAAGATACTTTAAGAAGGGTAACACTGCCTTTAAAAGTGCACTCAATTTTGTCAACGTTACCATTTTGACGACGATCCAGGCTTTCGGAAATGCGCAGCAGCATGCCCAGCTGCTGCACGCTCTGGATTTCTTCCTTGCTAAGAAAAGTCCGGAATGGGGCGGTAATTCTTACTTCATCCTTACGGTGCAGTGTTGCCGCCCAAGCCGCCATCATCAGTTCTTTTTGGGTCAGGCCATTGATGCGGCTGTTTAAAATCAGGTAAAAGGAATGTTTATGATGGTCATAATAACTAACGCTAATCCCGCTGTCATGAAGAAGTGCCGCTGTTTGCAGTACCTTCTCCTGATCTTGAGCCATGTCGAATTGTTTTTGGAATTGATGATACAATTGACGGGCTAAATCCCATACATGGTTGGCATGATTTTCATTGATTTCGTAATTGTGCATCACATTTTGTAAAGAGAGATCTAAAAGATTTTGCGGCAGTGGAACAGTTTGCCGTACGTGCTTATAAAAAATGCCTTCCCTCAAACCGGCACCGCTGATAATGACATTGGCAGTCCCGGTAAATTCCAGTAATTGTGTAATGGCGGCCAATGCGCCGGGAAAAATGTCCGCCCGATCTTTAGAAAGACCCTTGATGTTCTTTCGCTCATTCTGTGACAGCCCTCCTATCATTTCGTAAATATTCTGAATGGCTGTACTGCTTATCGGATAGTTATGGGCAACATCCAAAGGATAATTAATCATTTTGCGGTGTATTTTGCCAATATTACGAAAGGAACCGCCAATACCGATCAGAGGTAAATCTCCTTGTGCATCTCTTTTCAACCAATCAATGTCTTTGAAATGCTCTTTCAGAAAACGCTGAAGATTCCGTCGATCCAAGGGTTTGATAGCTCCTTCCAGGTGAAACATTTGGGCAAGAGTTAGGGCACCAAAGGGTAAGCTGGTTAGGTTTTCTACTTGCCGGTTCTTCACCAGGACTAATTCCGTGCTGCTGCCTCCAATATCCATAATCAAGCCTTGAGACAAGTCCAGGGTATTGACGGTACCTAAATAATCATAATAGGCTTCTTCTGCTCCGGACAAGATTTGTACCTGGATCCCCGTTTCCTTTAAAACTTGTTCTGCAAATTCCGATTTATTTTTTGCCCGGCGCACCGCTTCCGTGGCTACGCAGATAATTTCGCTTACTGCCAGGGCATCACAAAGATTGCGAAAAAACTTTAAAGCTTCGATGGCAGTCTGGATTTTTGCGGATTTCAGTAGAGAGGTGCCGTTCATTTCTTCTCCCAAGCGTGCGCTTTCCCGCAATTCATCAATGATTTTAAATGATCCGTCCGGTCTGATTTGTACAATCACCAGACGCATGGAATTAGAACCGATGTCGATAATGCCGATTTTTCTCATGCTCGTGCTCCTGTCATATTTCATCTTTCACAAAGTCCGTCAAAAACTCATAAATTCAAATTATTTGACAAATTATATCTAAATAATATTAAATTTGCATTAAATTTTTATTAAGTTTTTCATGAAAAGATGTTTGTTTGATTCTGTTTATCTCAAGGAAAACCCTTTCGCTTTTTTTACCTGTTCTTCCAACTCAGTTTGCTGCCATCCGGAAAGTACCCCGCTGTCAAAGGACAGGGCTGCACTGGGGTATTTTTCATTCAAATCCCGCAAAAGTTCCTGATTTCTATGGGTGTCGCAAATTTGGCCTAAAGCATCCTGCAAGGCCTTTAATTCGCTAAAAAGCACCTTATCTTTTTTCCTTAAAACCGGGCCAAATGTGTTTGCCGCATAGCGCAGTTTTTTGCCTCGAATACGTAAGGCGTGTACCTCCGCCAGAACTTGATAGTTCGTTTTTTTGCTGATCTTACTCATTTTAAGAAGAAGGGTTTGAAAACGTTGTTTCAGATCTTCCACGCTAATTTCATCAAAGGATAAGTTGATCAATTCCGCCCAAATTTCCAGCAATATCGGTGTTGTAATCCCGGAGGAAATTTCCTGGGTAACAGTAAGCTGGGTTAATTTTCGTTCTTCCTTTAATACCTTTTGGAGGGCGGAATTGTCTAGGGATAAAGTTGGACGGGATTGTCCTAATTCCTCCCACCCTTCCAACATTACATCTATTTCACGCAGATAACCAAATTTTTGTGCAATTTTTCTGAGCAGATCCTGAAGCTTTTTCTCTTCTTTCTGACTGAAAAAGGGTTTAAGAAAAGAAAGAAGAGCACGCAGGCGGCGGATTTCTACCCGCAGCTGATGGGCAGTTTCGGGATCTTCCGGTGCTTTCAGAAAAATTTCTTGTTTATTGATGATTTCCTTCAGACTAAAGAGCATGACTTCCCGTAATGTTTGTTGCAAGTCCTTTTTTTTGTCCCAGGTATAAGCAGGGGTTAACTCTTCTTTTACGGGGAGGCCGGAAAGTATCAGACCCCGCAAATATTTACTTTTCTCCTCCAGTATCATCGGGGTTTTTTCTGCCAGTAGGGCGCCTAATTCCAGTAAGCTTACCACCTGGCCATTTTTCAATTCCAACTCAACTTCTGCCAGAGGTGCTTTTTTTTCACCGCTGATAATGTTGCCCTGATCCACAGCCAGTTCAATTAAACTACCGTCTTCCGTGACCACTTCCAGAACCTGGCGTTGGAAGTTGGTTTGAAAAATCGGGATGAGTTCTTCTTCGCCGGCGAGGGCGGAAAGTTTAGGTCCGATAGGCAAATTCGAAAAAGGAACAAGATCCGGCAGGTTCTGATCCAGCTTAACGTTCCATTCATTTCGAACATGAAGCCCCCCTTGGCTGGATCCGGAATCTTTAACTGTCGCGATCGAGTATTCACCGGATTTACGTATACGATAAGTGCATTGAGCCTGCATTAAGCGGTAATCCGGGGTATCATAATAGGTGGTTTCAAAATCATGAATCATCGGCGTTCCCATAAATTTAACTGAAGAAAAAAGATCGTCTTCTAAAATAAGAGCGGCGTCAACTTCATTGATCAGTCGTAATTTTAATTCGATTTCCTGATTTTTCATACTCATCACCTCGCTTTTTATTTCATTCTTAGGAACATCTTAGGTTGCACAAACCATAACAATTCTCCCGTCGGTGGGATCAGGGTATTTAATTTATACCCGGCCGCAGCTCCTTTTTTAAAAGGTAGTTGATATCCGCTAATTTTTTCACTCCAATCGCCTAAATAAGGAGCATGTCCGACCAGGATCAGGGAGGCAGGTTTTTTTACATTAACTAATTCCTGAGAAAAACCCAGATAATCTCCTTCACTGATAAAGTCAAAAACTTTAATTTTTTTAACATCCAGCTTCTCCGAAATGATTTCAGCTGTTTGAGCAGCACGGAGGTAAGGGCTGGTCCAGAGCAGAATGTCTCTCTCCTTCTTAAAAAACATTTTCAGAGAGGGGATAATTTTTCTTAGTTCCTTAACACCTTCCGCTGTCAGCTCCCTTTTAGAATCATCAAAGCCGTCCCATCTGTCGCTTGCTTTGCCGTGCCTGATAAATACCAGCTCTTGGATCATCTTAATCACCTTTCTGATTTTTATCTTACCTTTGAAGCGCATTATTTTTATTCAGGAAGATTGTGAACAAAAACATATTCTTTGTATTTTGGGCGAATTCTATTCTTTCCTCGCGCCTAATATTCTCTAACGGAGCAAAACCCACATCACCAGGGGAAGGGTGAAAATGGACAGGAAAGTGCTGATAAAGATCAGCTTAGAGGACATGCGATAATCGTTGTCATATTTGGCGGCAAAAATTGAGGTCATCGCCGCCACAGGCATGGAAGCATAAAGTACAGGAATACCCAGTTGATAACCGTCAAAATTCAGGATGCGCAAAACACCGTATACCATCAAAGGCAAGAAAATCAATCGGAGCAGACTCCACAAGATTGCCTTGCCGTCTTGAAACAATGTTCTTAATTCCATCTCCCCCAAAACAGATCCGATAAATATCATTGCCAGGGGTGTGGTAATGCCGCCGATCATTTCTAAGGTCTGTTCGAAGATTACCGGAAGAGTCAAAGGGGAAGCCAAGATAATAAATCCGATCACTACCGCCGCAATTGGAGGGCTGATTATTTTTTTTATGCTTCTCGGTTGAGGGGTAAAATCAAAATCCCCCGATGTATTATCCTGTGCTTTTAATAAGGGGCGGCTCATGATGACCACCCCATAGGTCCAGGCAAAAACAGAAAACATGATATCATAGACGGCCATATAAAAGAGTCCTTGCTGCCCCAAAGCAGCTAAAGCTACGGGATAGCCCATGAAGGTAGTATTCCCGAAAATTAGTGAGAATTGAAAAACATCCCGGGTCTTTCCTTCTACCTTAATCATCTTGACCAAAGGATAGGATATCAAAATAATAAATAAATACTGGCAAAAGGACATAAACAGTAACTGCAGACTTTTTACCATCAGATCCTGGGAGAAAGTCATACTGTTCAAAGAAACAATGATCAGTGCAGGAACCGCCACATTAACTAAAAGATTGCTGATATCATGATTCATATCATTGGATATCAGTTTTATTTTTTTACAAAAATAGCCGATGATGATTAAGATAAATAAGATGACAATCTGGTTTAAAACGACAAGCATGATTCCCGCTCTTTCCCGAAACAAGTAATTTTGCATTTATGTATTCATTTGTTTCGCTGCTCTATATAGTTAAACTTCATCATAATATTATCATGTAGTTGGTGCTATTGCCATATGTATTTATCCTTTAAAATGGAGTTGCTGCCATTAATATTTTCCCGTACTTTGCGATTTATTGTTAGAATTTCCAATGATGGATCGGCATATCTATAGTATAATAAAGGTTAGCAAAAAGAGAAAGACATTAATAAGCAGACAACGGAATTATTCCGTGTCACCCAAGGGGGAGGGGTTGACATGATCAGGGATCTCTTTTTCTATACCGGCGGTGGAGTTAAGTTTTTAATTAAGGGAATTATTGCAGCGATCATTGTGGTAATTTTTCTGACTGTCAAATATCCATATTTGCCGAAAGTGATGACATATAAGGTGTTTCGGGAATATGCCCGCATTTCTATGAATTGGGAGACTCGTCATTGGCAGGAATTAGCTGGGGGAAATTTTGTTTTGCGTTTTCAACCAGGAGACGAGAATGTCGCCAAGCTGGTTTTAGCAACTGCGGAGGCGGCCTATGCACCGGTTAATGAGCGTATGAGTTTTAGTCCGGGAATCAAAATTCCCATCATTTTATATCCTGATAATCTGGCCCTAAATAAAAGCTTTGGCTGGCCGGCGGATGAACGAGCCATGGGCGTCTATTGGGCAGGGGTGATTCGTGTTTTATCTCCCAATGCATGGATTCAGGAAGAGGATCTGATAGCCAGATTTCAGTCAGAAGGTCCTATTCCCCATGAATATACTCATTTTATTGTGGATTATCTTGCTGGGGGCAATTATCCCCGTTGGCTGACGGAAGGAATCGCCCAAAGGGTAGAACGAGAAATCACAGGTTATGAAATGCCTTTAACAGGGACAGAGGCCTTTTATCCTTTAGGGGATATGGACGATAAATTCGATCTCTTGCCTAATCAGAGTGTGGCTTACCGCCAATCCTTAGCCTTGGTAGATTTCTTTGTCCAAACCTATGGGGAAGGTCCTTTAAATCAAGTCTTGCAAGAACTGGGTCATGGTCAAAGCATGGATCAGGCCTTTTTGAATAGCATTGGATGTACTATGAAAGATTTTGAAGCCCAGTTTTTAAGGCAGGAATAAGAGAACCTCAGTCGAATATATAAAGAGAAGTCGAATCCGTAGAGAAAATGTTGAAAGAGGGATTATGATTGTCTAAACTGATTATTAAGGGGCCTTCCCGGTTGGAGGGCAAGGTGAGGATTAGTGGAGCGAAAAACGCCGCCTTGGCCATTATTTCTGCTTCTCTCTTAGGAGAAGGGGAAACGATATTGGAGAATGTCCCGCCCATCGGAGATGTAGTTATCTTAACAAAAATACTTGCTGCCCTGGGCGCCAACGTGAAATGGCTGGGAGAAGAGACCCTGAGCCTTACGGTACCGGATGATATTGACCATGAAGCAACCTACATCCAGGTGAAAAGTCTCAGAGCCTCAAACCTGCTTTTGGGCGCACTTTTGGCGCGTAAACGTATTGCAAAGGTTTCCCTGCCCGGGGGATGTCAAATCGGCTCCCGGCCTATGGACTTGCATATTAAAGGTTTGAATCAATTGGGCTGTAATCTGTCCATTGAACATGGTTATATTCAAGGAAGCGCTGATCATATGCATGGTGCCCGGATTTACCTTGATTTCCCTAGTGTGGGTGCCACGGAGAATATCATGATCGCCGCTACGCGGGCTGAGGGGCAGACCATCCTGGAAAACGCTGCTAAAGAGCCGGAAATAGTGGATATGGCCAACTTCCTCAATGCTATGGGTGCCAAGGTGCGGGGAGCCGGTACAGATGTGATCCGTATTGATGGCGTCAAGCATTTATCAGGAGCCCATTACAGCATTATACCTGATCGTATTGAAGCCGGTACCTTTATGGTGGGTGCAGCTATGACGGAGGGCAATGTTCTGGTGGAAAACGTAATCCTTACCCACTTAAAGCCGATGATAGCCAAACTAAAAGAGGTGGGCACCTATATTGAAGAAAGAGACAATGAGGTTTTGGTGGTTGGACCGAAGATTATTCAAGCCGCAGATGTTAAAACATTTCCCTATCCAGGATTTCCAACGGACATGCAATCACAAATGATGGCCCTTTTAGCCTTGGCTCAGGGTACCAGTATGATTACGGAAAATGTTTTTGAGAATCGGCTCCAATTGGCCGATGAATTAAAAAGAATGGGTGCCCAAATCACATTGGAAGGTCGTATGGCAGTTATTGAAGGAGCGGAAAAGCTGATGGGTGCCTCTGTAAAGGCTTTGGATTTAAGAGCTGGGGCAGCCTTAGTATTGGCAGCCATTGCCGGTGAGGGTGTGAGCGAGATTAATAATCTGGAGCTTATTGACCGTGGATATTTTCATTTAAAAGAGAAGCTATGCTCCTTAGGCGCTGATGTACAAAGAGTATAAGATTATAAAAATCGCTGCGGCGATTTTTTTCATGATAGAGCTGTATTTGTGCGCCATGAAATTTTTTTATTTAAAAGGAATTTTCTTTTTTATGGATAATTAATAAGAAATGATATGAAAAGAGGCAATTGATCAATGGAATGGCAATACAAGAAGCAAGAAGCTAGAGGCAATAGGCAAGAGGTTCTAAGAGAGGTAGCTGATTAATGGAATGTGCGACTCTGTTTAGCGGAAGCTCAGGTAATTGTATCTATGTTGGTACGGGCAATACCAAGGTTTTAGTTGATGCCGGCTCCTCCGGCAAGAGAATTATGCAGGCATTGGACTCGATCAATATTGATATTAAAGAGATCCAGGCATTGTTAGTGACCCATGAACATATTGATCACATAAAAGGGCTGGGCGTCTTATCCAGGCGCTATGATATTCCTATTTATGCCTCCCCCAAAACCTGGCAGGAATTAACCTGCATCGGAAAAATTGCCGAATACAATCAAAAGGAATTTGATTACGGCTTGGAAATTGGTGATTTGAAAGTCGATTTTTTTAAAACCTCCCATGATGCCATCCAGCCGGTGGGCATGGTGTTTTACCACCGGGAAGATCAGGTCGGCATAGCGACAGATACAGGATGTATTACCTCAGGAATGAAAAAAGCCCTGGCAGGGGCAAATGCCATCTTTTTTGAAGCGAATCATGATGAAGAAATGCTGGTTAAGGGGCCCTATCCTTTTCATTTAAAAAAGAGGATTAGCGGTGATAAAGGGCATTTATCCAATCATACGGCGGGAGAAGCCTTAAAGGACATGATCACCGGGAACACCCAGCATGTGATTCTATCTCACCTCAGTGAGGTTAATAATACCCCGGAAGCAGCATATCATTCAGTAGCAAATACTTTGGCTCAGGCAGACATTTTGGATAAGATTGCCTTGACGGTGGCACCCCGGTATCAAACACATTCGTTGATTAAAATTAAACGTCTTTAGGCATAGCCGGAAGTACCAAATGGCACAATACAATACAGGAGGAGGGATGAAATTCATGAGCTATTTTAATGAATATCAGTCTGAGAGACGGCGCGGCGTTCTGTTTTACATTATTCTGATGCTGATCTGCGCGGTCCTAGGAGGATTGGTTGCTTTAAGCGGTGCTCAGTCCTTGGGCTATTTTGAACAAGAGGAGGCACCGGATGGAGCAACAAGGACTCCGGAAATCGTGATTCCCCCGGCCGGGGATCTCACCGATAAGACGGCTATTGTGACTATTTCAGAAAAGATCGGTCCCGCAGTGGTGGGCATCAGCAACTTGGATATTTATTCCGATTTTTTTCAGGGTGAACGGGAGGTGGAACAAGGTACCGGTTCCGGTGTGATCTTTGATGGAGCAGGTTATATTGTCACCAACAACCATGTGGTTGAAGGGGCTCGAAAACTTGTTGTCAGTTTGGCTGATGGACGTCAGGTTTCGGCGGATGTCATAGGAACGGATGCCAGAACGGATTTGGCGGTCATTAAGATTAATGAAAAAAATTTAACGGTGGCTGGTTTTGGGAATTCCGATGATGTAAGAGTAGGGGAATTAGCCATCGCTATTGGCAACCCCGGGGGCGCTGATTTTGCCCGTTCTGTTACCCAGGGAATTATCAGTGGTTTGAATCGTTTGTTGATCACTGATGAAGGGTTGCAGTTCAGATTAATTCAAACGGATGCAGCGATCAATCCGGGTAATTCCGGCGGCGCCTTGGTCAATATCCAGGGCAAAGTGATCGGCATCAATAGTATTAAGATTGCCCGGGAAGGTTTTGAAGGGATGGGTTTTGCCATCCCCTCCAATACGGTACAGAACATTGTGCAGGATTTGATTCAGTACAAAAAAGTGATTCGCCCGGCCTTAGGTGTTTATATGGTACGGGATGTAGATAAGGAACTGGCGGAATACAATGATCTGGGCGTAGATTATGGAGTTTTAATCGATCCTCAGCCGGGGGGGCCTTCAGCCCAAGCTGGAATGCGGCGCTATGATATCATTATCGAGATCTCCGGTCAGAAGATTACCAACCGTTTCGATCTGCAAAATGAGATTTTTGCCAAGAAGGTGGGAGATACTGTTCCCTTGGTCGTGATAAGAAATGGACAGAGAGTGGAGCTTTCTGTGAAACTGGAGGAATTGGAACAATAATAACTCAATGAAAGACGACGGATCTTAATGGAATGGAGATAGTGTGCATATTAAAATTATTGCCGTGGGCAAATTGAAAGAGAAGTATTTAAAAGAGGGCATTCATGAATATCTAAAAAGACTTACGCCCCACGCCAAAGTGGAAATTATTGAAGTATCTGATGAGAAAACTTTGGAAAATGCTTCGGAAACAGAAATAAAGCTGATTAAAGATAAGGAAGGGGAGAGAATCAGCAGGCATCTGAAAGAAGGAATTTATCTTATTGCTCTGGACGTGAGGGGCAAAAATCTTTCTTCGGAAGAATTGGCGGCCAAGATACATAATTTAGGAGTGCAAGGGAAAAGTGATTTAACTTTTTTGATAGGCGGATCGGTAGGCCTGGCGGATTTTTTACTTGAGCAAGCGGATTTCAGACTCTCTTTTGGCCGCATGATCTATCCCCATCAATTGATGCGCCTGATTTTGCTAGAACAATTATATCGCTGTTTTAAGATTAATGCGGGTCATCCTTATCATAAATAAGGGCACAATTAGATACCCGGTTGAATCTGGTAAGACGGGAACGCCCCCATGCAAAGACCATGCTGAAATTATTTCGGCATGGTCTTTGCATAAAGAACTTCTTTGTTTATCAAATATGTAGGGTATTATCATTTTTTCCGCGATTTTTCTTTATAATCCCATTACATTTTGGTAATGATTCTTTCGACGGCTTTTTCCGTGTTTTTTCTGGTTCCGAAAGCAGTTAAGCGGAAATAGCCTTCACCGTTAGCGCCAAAACCTGCCCCGGGTGTTCCCACAACATTAGCCTCATGCATCAATTTATCAAAAAATTCCCATGATCCCATGTTGTCCGGAGTTTTGAGCCAAATATAGGGTGCATTTGTCCCCCCAAATACTTTATAACCGGCATTTTTCAGACCGTTAAGGATGATCTTGGCGTTTTCCATATAGTATGTAATATTTTCCTTCACCTGCTGCTGACCTTCGGTGGAAAAGACGGCAGCGGCCCCTGCCTGCACCGGATAGGAAACTCCGTTGAATTTGGTGGTCTGTCTGCGCAGCCATAAGGGGTTCAGGCTATGGGCTTCGCCCTTAGTATCAAAAACTTTTACATCTTTGGGCACGATGGTGTATGCACATCGGGTCCCGGTAAAGCCCGCTGTCTTGGAGAAACTGCGGAATTCTACGGCAACTTCTCTGGCACCTTCAATTTCAAAGATGCTGTGGGGCACACCCTCTTCTTGAATAAAAGCTTCATAAGCCGCATCAAATAAGATGATGGATTTGTGTTCCCGGGCGTAATCCACCCATTTTTTCAGTTCTTCCTTTGTTAATGTCATCCCGGTAGGGTTATTAGGAAAGCAAAGATAAATCATGTCAATTTTGCCCGTAGGCAGAGATGGTTTCATCCCGTTTTCTTCCGTGCAAGGGAGATAGACAATTTTGTCGAACTGGTTATTCTCCTTGATGAAACCGGTGCGTCCAGCCATCACGTTGCTGTCTACATAAACGGGATAGACGGGGTCGGTTACCGCCAGGATATTACCGGTACCAAAGAGCTCCTGGAAATTAGCCGTATCGCTTTTGGCTCCGTCACTGACAAAAACTTCATCTTGTGAGATATTGATACCCCGGGAGGTAAAATCATGTTCCACAATTTTTTCTAAAAGAAAATCATATCCCTGTTCCGGGCCATAACCGCGAAAAGTTTCCGGCTGTCCCATTTCGTCTACTGCTTTTTTCATAGCTTCCACCACAGCCTGGGGCAAAGGGCGGGTAACATCCCCGATACCTAATCTGATGATATTGGCTTCAGGGTTGTTATTCTTAAATTCGTTTACTCTCCGCGCAATTTCTGAAAAAAGATAATTGCCCGGCAGCTTTAAATAATTTTCGTTCATCTGTGCCATTTAGGATCTTCAATTCCTTTCATTTAATTATTTTAGTTATATGGAAAATTATATTGAAATAAAACGCATTTAGCAACTCCTCAGGAGGAGAATATTGTATACAAGTTTGTTTTCCGGAAAGATTTAATAAAAAAGCTCGGAACCGGATGCCCGAGCTGGTTTTGAGCCGAAGAAGATCAGCTGTTTCCTGAATCCTCTATTTATGGAAATTGTTAGGGCGAAATTCTGCAATATAAGGCAAATTACGATATTTTTCCTGATAATCAAGACCGTAACCAACGACAAAGACATCCGGCATCAAAAACCCCCGGTATGCGATGGGCATATTGATCAGCCGCTCTGCCGGATTATCCAAGAGGGTACAAATTTTCAGACTGGCGGGTTTCCCGCTTTCCAGGTGCTGGCAAATATATCCCAAAGTCAGGCCGGTGCCAATCACATCTTCCACTAATAGCACATGGCGACCTGTCAAGCTAAGATCAAGATCCTTGGTGATGCGTACCACGCCTGGGTTGCCGCCGGCTTCTTTAGATACACCGATGGAGAGAAAATCCACATTCAAGGGGATGGTTAAAAGGCGTGTTAAATCTGCCGTAAAATATAGAGAGCCTTTTAAGATACAGATAATTATCAATTCCATCCCCTGATAGTCCTGATTAATTTGATCTGCCATTTGCTTAATCTGCTGTTGAATCTGCTCTTCCGTGAAAATTACTTTGCCGATCCCATCTGGCGAACTCATTTTTCTTCAACTCCTTTTTGCAGCCCAAACCTCTTTAAGAGGGTGTAATAATCGTTTTTGAAAACGATATTAATATTGGTTCCGGGATAGAGCTTTTTGAGCAAGGCTACTTTTTTCTTTTTCTCAGAAACGTATTTCTGATTCATCGTGGTCAGCTCAATATAGGTATCGTATTTTGTCAAATAAAAATCCGGAGAAAAGGCCATCTTCACGTTTCCTTCTGCATCCCACTCAATCGGGAAGGTTCTGGGCTCATATTCCCAATCTAAATTATACATATTAAGTATTTTGGCAAATTCCTCCTCCGAAGGGTGCTTAAAAATAATTGGCTTGGATGCCTGGCCTTCTTCCTGCTCTCCGGGGATAAGGGCATCCTGTTTATTAATAGCCAAATAGTGTAACAAAGATGCGGCTTCGTCGATCTGAAAATCATCTGTATTTAATGTTAAATTGTAAAGGCCCGGGTCGGACCAATCTTTTTGATAAAGGGTAGAAATATATCGCTTGTGTTTGCGGTCAGAGAGTTCCAGAAACCTTTCCGCATCTTTCTTTTCCAGGCTGTGGGAGACCATAATTCTTTTGGTGCGCACCTCCTGAGAGGCTATAATGCGCACATGAAGTGCGGAAGGATGTTGAGCAAAAATAATTTGTGCTCCCAATCCGACGATAATGGAAGGTTGTTTTTCAATAAAATCAGCCAATTTCTGTTCCAAATATTGGGCAAAGGTAATACCTTGTTCCGTCATATTCAGGTAAAAACCCGGACTTTCCGCTAACATATGAAGCTCATGACTGTTTGCTACTTCCGGTAGCCACTGGTTCATTACCATATCCCGGGAAATAACGGGTAAATCCAATTTTTTTGCCAGTAGTTCCGTAATCTCTTCCCCTAAGCTGCCCGTTTGTCTTGAAATCGTAATGAAATGCAATTTCATAACCTCCTGCAAGCAGAATAATAACTTTTAGATATACATATTTTCAGGACAATCAGATATATTATACCATAAAAGTTGATGAAGGAAGGAGGTATTTCGGCAACCAATTTGTTAGAGTTATGGAATTAATCAAGAATGCTTAAAAACGGATGTAAATTTAATAGATAATAAATTAAAACAGATAAATCAGATAATAAGAGCGAAATTTGCGCTTATTTCAAAATTGACGTATTAAAGATGGATGTAGTAATATTTAAGCAAGCTCCAAGGAATTCCTAAGACGGAAAACCTGCATGGATACAAACGGAAACGAAACATTACACTTTGTTGTAAGTACCGAGAATCATGGATTCGAAGATCGATTAGGCCTGGTACTTAGGTTGCAGCAGATTTAACAAAATGGAAGCTTTAGATGGGAAGAGTTTAAAAGATTTTACCTGGATAAAGCAGAAATTAAGTTGGACTGAAGCAGACTATGAGTAACCAGATAACCTGGAAGATGAAGGGCTTATGAAAATGTGGCTGATGAGGATACACAAGTGGCGATTCATGTTAGGTGGATGTTGATAAAGGTTCGTTGGAGCTTATTTATATATAGGAAACCGGGAAATAGACAGGAAAGCGAGACAGGAAAGCATGGAAGACAGGAAAGCAGAATGACAGGGCATGGTCACCTTTAGGCTGACAGTGTCCTGTCGTTCTTTTTTCTATGGTTACTGAATGGCTGCCTGACGACCGGCAACAAAGCCGGAAGACCAGGCCCACTGGAGATTAAAGCCACCGCACATGCCATCAATATCTATGATCTCACCGGCAAAAAACAAGCCGGGGACGATTTTTGATTCCATGCTCTCGGGGTCTATTTCCTGGGTATTAATACCTCCCGCCGTCACCTGAGCGTGGGGCCAACCCTTGGTTCCTGTAATCATAAACCTCCAATCGGTCAATAAACCGGCAATTTTCTCCGCTTCATGAAGAGAGATGGTGGCAGCGGGAACATTCAAATCTTTGATGCCGGATTCTTTCAAGATGACAGGAATTAATCTTTTGTTGATCAGACCTACCAGGCTGAAGGAGATGGTTTTTGCCCCGCTGTTGCGGAAACGCTTTGTTAAGAGCTTGGTCAAATGTGCTTTTGAAAGATCATCGATGATGGAAAGCTTCAGCTGTGCTTCCTGGTTTTTTTGAAGCATTTCACCGGCTTTCCTGCTGATTTGCAATATAGGGGGTCCGGAGACCCCGTAATTGCCAAACAGGATATCTCCCCTATCCTTAGCCGTCCCTTTTTCTTGTTGTATAACCTCCGCTGTGCCAACAAATTTAACTCCTTCGATCTGTTTGAAGAAATTCCCGGACAGTTTTAATTGTACCAGGCCGGGAAAGATGGGTGTTAAAGTGTGGCCCAGTTCCTGGACCAGTTGATAACCGTTTCCGTCAGAGCCGCTGGAAGGCATCGCCTTGCCTCCTGATGTCAATATCACCCGGTCTCCGTAAAGGGTCTTTCCTTCTTTTAACTTCACGATAAATGAACCTTTTTTCTTCCTGATTTCCACCACATAAGCATCACAAAGGATCTCTACTGAAAGGGATTGCAGTTCGTACAGCAACACATCCAATACACTGGAGGCTTGATCTGATCTGGGGAAAACCTTTCCCAGGTCTTCGATTTTGTGGGCGATGCCTAGTTTTTCAAAAAACTCAATGGTTTTTGCTGCGTCAAAAAGCGTCAGCGCTTCTTGAGCAAACTGAGGGTTATTTCCCTGATAGCAGCAAACATCGGTCTTAATATTGGTGTAATTGCACCGGCCGTTTCCTGTGGCGAGGATTTTCTTGCCCACCCGCGGATTTCTTTCTAAGAGGGTGACTTTGGCTCCATGCTTTCGGGCGGTAATGGCTGCCATCATTCCTGAAGCCCCGCCTCCCACCACAATGACATGTTGATTGATTTGCTTCATCTCATTGAATATTCCTTTGCTTGATTGTTTGCTACTATTTTAACAGCTTTTAAGGAAGAAAAAAATCCTTAAACATCATTTCGGGGAATAGACTGTTTTTTTGTATTGGAATTATGGTTTTGTGCCTCTCTGGTCAGTGGGGTTTGCCCATTGCTTTTTTCTTTTCTGGCTTTTTTATTGTCCGGCTGGCTGTCTTTAGTCACTATTTTCCACCTCCGTAACAGGACCGGCTTTGACATGCCCTTTTTTTGCTTTTCCCTGAATTTCCGGAACAGGACCAAACTCATTCTTATTCCGCTGCATTTTCTTATTGCTTTCCGTACCATGAGGCTCCCCGGGATCGGGTCTGCGCATTCCTGCTTTCGCCATTTTCTTACCTGCCTTTCATCTGGGATTGTGCTTATTATTTGAATAAAAAGAGGAAATAATGTATAATGGTTATAATTTCAAACTATTTCGATGATTTTAGCCTCATGATGAAAGGAGTTTATGTATAATGGAAAAAATTATTTTGCAAGCTGAAAGCAGGACAGGAAAACCGAAAGCAACGCGGGCGAAGGGTCTTGTTCCCGGGATTCTTTACGGTAAAGGGGAAGAAGCTATCCCGGTCAGTTTCCAGGATCCTCCCTTGAGAAAGGTCTTGACCAAATATGGCCATAATGCCAAAATATGGGTAGACCTTAATAATCAGCAAAAATTTGGTTTTATTAAAGATGTCCAAAAACATCCTGTAGAAGATAAAATCTTACATATTGATGTGCAAATGGTATCCCAGGATCAGGAGGTTAAGATGCTTTTACCCATCACCTTCATCGGTGTGGAAGAATTGGAAAAAAGGTTTTTTGTCGTCCAGCCTATGAAACCGGAAGTAGAAGTAATCGGCAAAATGAATATCTTACCCAATCAAATTGTCATTGATGTATCAGAGAAAGAACTAGGAGATACCATTACTTATGGAGACTTTGGGTTGGATGAGGAGATAAAAAATAACGATCCGGAAGATGAAGTCTATGGGATTATTAAGGCTAAGAAGGAGAACGTGATGGAAGAAGAGGAATCCCAAGAGACGGAAGAAGGCGGAGCAGCCGGGGAATAAGAAACCGCTTAAATGTGGTGCCGATGAAAGGGAAATTGATCAGGCGGGTATCATCAAAAGATACCCGCTGTTTTTATTTTTGTAAATAATGTGTATAATTCTTTCTAAGACGTGTTATTATTTTGATAATATCAAAGAACGGGGTGAGGACCATTTTTGAATTAATTTCTTCCCTGCTGAAATATGTTTTTACAGTTCTCATTTATTTATTTATCTTTTGGATTGCCCGGCTCATATATTTGGATATCTCTGTTATGCAGCGCGGCCCTTCTCCTATCGCATCGGATCAGCCTTATCTCAAGCTGATCAATCGTCGGGAACAATTAGGATTTAAGGTGGAAGAAACCTATAATCTTAGGGATAAAAATATTATCGGCCGCTCCCCCAAAAATGAAATTGTACTGAAAGATCCCTTTATCTCCAGTGAACATGGGCGTATTTGGCAGTCCGGAGGGATATATTATCTTGAGGATTTAGGGAGTAAGAATGGGTCTTTGCTTAATGGTCAGCCGGTTTCCGGGCCTTCCATCCTGAAGAATGGGGATAAAATTTCTTTTGGCCAGCTGGAATTTTTATTTGTAACGGAACAAAAATGAGGTGATGGTTCATGCCCCTGCTCAAAAAATATCAAAGTCCGGTCAATATTATTGCCTTGATCAATGTGATTGCCTTTGGACTGTTATATTTATATCAAAAGCCATTAAACCGGGAAATTCTTATCGCCGGCGGGGTGATGGTTTTCATTATCTATTTGGCGAACATTTTCGTGATTAATTTGAAATTCGAAGACGAAATTCTTTTTATGATTGTCTCCATGTTAAGCACACTGGGGATTATTATGATTTTTCGTCTCGATCCGGTATTGGGCGGGAAACAAATTATTTGGTTTGTATTGGGCAATGTGGTTTTTTTTATTGCCTCCTTTATTTACCGTAAGATCAATTTTTGGGAGCGCCTGCTCTATCTCTATCCGGTATTTTCGCTGATCCTTTTCCTTTTGACCATGTTTTTTGGCAGTGAGGTGAAAGGGGCTACCAACTGGATTTTTATCGGCGATTTCAGCTTTCAGCCATCGGAAGTAATGAAATTGGTCTTTATTTTTTTTATTGCCGCCTATTATGCCCATCCTGATAAGTTGGCTCTTAACAATTTAAAAGTATTCCGAAGAAAGATCAGCGTGGAAAGCAAGTGGGTGTTTATGGGCCTGGCTTTTTTCCAAATGGGATTATTGGTGCTGCAAAGGGAGTTAGGAACCATCCTGGTGCTGCTTTTGATTTATTTAACTATGGTTTATATTTATGAAGAAGATCGGAAGTTTTTCTACCTGAACGGCGCTTTATTATTTTTCGGAGGTATCATCGGAGCCTCCTCCCTTCATTATGTCCAAGTGCGGATTGCAGCCTGGCTTAACCCCTGGTCTGATGTAGCAGGAAAGGGTTATCAAATTGCCCAATCTCTTTTTGCCATTGGATCCGGTGGCTTTTGGGGCACCGGTCTTGGATTGGGCCAGCCCCAATATATTCCGGAAGTACACACAGATTTTATTTTTTCCGCTATTTGTGAAGAGATGGGGATTTTTGGCGGAGTCGCTGTCCTTTTGTTGTATTTTATTTTGGTCTATCGAGGTATAAAAATTTCCTTAGGGCTGAAGAATTCCTTTCATCAATACATTGCCTTGGGCATTTCCTTGATGTTTGGTTTTCAAACCTTTATCATTATTGGAGGTGTCATTAAATTGATACCCCTAACGGGTATCACCTTGCCTTTTGTCAGCTATGGGGGGAGTTCTTTAATAACCAGTTTTCTTGCCTTAGGGATTCTTCAGAGTATTTCTTCGTCCAAATTTATGGAAGAGGAGGAGCTATATGAAAGAGATGAAGAAAAAGTCCCGGAAGCTGCAACAGCAGAAAAGGACAATTAATGTTTTTATTTTAATGAGCATCCTCTTTATGACCTTAATTGGTTATCTAACTTATTTCGAACTTTTTAGCAAGGAGAATATTATTGCCAGTTCCTACAATCGCCGTCAATGGGCCAGGGAGGATAAAACCTTGCGGGGAACCATTTTCGATCGTAAAGGGGTTGTTTTGGCAAAAAGTGAGATGGATGGGGAAACGCAAATACGCAGCTATCCTTTTGGTGCCCTTTATAGTCACATCATCGGTTATAATTCTATCTCTTATGGTAAATCACAGTTGGAAGCTAAATACAATGAACAATTATTAAATATCAATCCCTTAAACCCGGTAACCGATTTAAGGGACAAGATCACGGGTACGAAAAGCGTGGGTCACAACCTGCATTTGACTCTGGATCATCAATTGGAGAAACGAGCAGCCGAATTACTGGGTAATCGGAATGGGGCAGTGGTTGCCCTTCAGCCCCAGACAGGGGAAGTTTTGGCTTTGGTCAGTAAACCGGATTTTGATCCCAGTAATACAAGCTTGAATGATAATTGGAGCAAATTGATCGAATCTGAAGAAAATCCTCTTCTTCCCCGTGCCACTCAAGGGCTATATGTGCCGGGATCTACCTTTAAGGTTGCGGTAAGCTTAAAGGCTTTGGAAAAAGGATTGGACCTGAAGGACTTTTATGATCAGGGCAGTATCATTATTGATGGTAAAAAAATTGAAAACCATGGAGGTACGGCTTATGGTTCCTTGGATTTGGAAAGAGCTTTAGCCGTTTCTAGTAATACTTATTTTGCTTCCCTGGGGGTAGCATTGGGAGAGGGAAATCTTAAGGATTTGGCTCAGGAAGTGGGCTTGGGCAAAAATATTTCTTTTGACGTTCCTGTCAGCTCCAGCCGTTTTAATTATCAAAATATGAGTGAAACGGATCAGGCAGCTGTAGCTATTGGCCAGGGTAAGATCCTGGTATCTCCCTTACAAATGGCCATGATCACCGGCGGTATTGCAAATCATGGCGTGGTGATGCAGCCATATTTAGTTGATAAGGTGGTCAGTGCCAATGGCTTTGTCGTCAAAAAACAGGAACCCAATGCCTTTTATCGCCTGGCCGAGGCTGATTTTGCCGACCAGGTAGAAGAAAT
This sequence comes from Dehalobacterium formicoaceticum, assembly GCF_002224645.1. Classification (NCBI taxonomy): domain Bacteria; kingdom Bacillati; phylum Bacillota; class Clostridia; order Eubacteriales; family Peptococcaceae; genus Dehalobacterium; species Dehalobacterium formicoaceticum. Next base: position 883,707 of record NZ_CP022121.1, read on the forward strand.
GATGGTCAACGTGGTGGATAATGGAACGGGGAGAAACGCGAAAATTTCCGGGATTGGTGTCGGCGGTAAAACCGGGACAGCACAAAATGAATTAAGCGCAGCTGATGATGAAAAAGAGCACACCTGGTTCATTGGATTTGCTCCGGCGGAAGATCCTCAGATTGCTGTAGCCGTGATATTAGAATATAGCGGATCAACCGGGGGAAAGCAGGCTGCTCCTATTGCACGGGAAATGATGATCCAGTGGCTGAAAGAGCAAGGAATCATATAGGGGGAGAGATATGAACAAAAGATCTGTACAAAGAGTAGCAGCAATCCATGATTTATCTGGTTTTGGCAGGTCATCTTTATCGGTGGTGGTGCCAATATTATCAACGATGGGGATTCAGGTTTGTTCTGTACCCACAGCAGTATTGTCAACCCATACAGGGGGGTTTGAAAAGTATTCCTTTGTGGATCTCACGGATTACTTACCCGGGTTTTTTGAACATTGGAAACGATTGAAGTTAGATTTCGATTGTATTTATACCGGATTTTTTGGCTCCTCGAGACAAATCGGTATCATTTCTGAATTCATCGATGATTTTGGCAATAATCCGGATACCTTGGTTGTGGTCGACCCTGTGCTGGGGGATAATGGCCATCTTTACAGTACCATGACTGTAGACATGAAGGAAGAAATGAAAAAATTGGTACAAAAAGCGGATATCATTACCCCTAATTTTACCGAAGCCGCCTATCTTTTGGATCAACCCTATGATTTAAATATTAAAATCAAGGATCTTAAAAGATGGCTTTATGAATTATCTCAGATGGGTCCGGAAAAAGTGGTGATCACCAGTGCACCTGCATGCGAGGATACCAAAACCACCCATGTGATCGCTTATAATCGTGAGGATGATCGTTATTGGAAGGTAAGCTGTGTGTATATTCCAGCCCATTATCCCGGCACCGGTGATGCCTTTACCAGTGTGCTGGTAGGAAGTTTGCTCCAGGGTGATAATCTGCCCATTGCTTTGGACCGGGGGGTGCAATTTATTACTGCCGCTATCAGAGCCAGTTATGGTGCTTCTTATCCCAAACGGGAAGGGGTACTTTTGGAACGGGTTTTGGGCCATCTCAATATGCCGTTCATCATCAGCAGTTATGAGATCATCGATTGAAGTATTAATATTTTAGGGGAGTGGGAAATGATGGCTCAGGCGAAAACCAATGCCATGCGTATTCTTGATCAAAATGGAATACCTTATCAAGGAATGAGCTACGATAGTCGTGATGGTAAGGTTGACGGGATATCTGTGGCCCAGAAAATAGGACGAGATCCTAAGATGGTCTATAAAACTTTAGTAACTGAAGGTCATAGCAAGAACATCTATGTTTTTATCATCCCGGTGGCAGGAGAGCTTGATCTAAAAAAAGCTGCAGCAGCAGCCGGTGAGAAAAAAATTGAAATGATACCTGTGAAAGATATACAAAAATTAACAGGTTATATCAGAGGGGGATGTTCGCCCATCGGGATGAAAAAATCTTATCCTACTTTCTTGGCCCGGGAGGCCATGGATTTGGGGGAGATTATCGTTAGCGGCGGTAAAATTGGATTTCAGATCCAACTGCCCGTATCAGAGCTCCAAAAGGCTACCGGAGCAGCAATGTCGGAACTGCTGAAATAGGATCGGATCAATTTTTAAATAAATTACCAGCAATTTCTTGCAATTATATATCAATCTGTGGTAATATTAAGAGCATGTTAAAAAGCAGCTCGGGAACATAGCTAGGTTTTGTGAAGTTGTTTTTTAATGTAATAAAATGAAAGATTGTTAGGGAGGATTTTAAATTGCAAGGAACTGTAAAATGGTTTAACGCGGAAAAAGGATTTGGCTTTATTGAAAGTAACGAAGGCGGCGATGTTTTTGTTCACTTTTCAGCCATCCAAAAAGACGGATTTAAGACACTGGATGAAGGTCAAAAGGTAGAATTCGATATCGTTGAAGGAAATCGTGGACCTCAAGCATCGAATGTAACGCTGGTTTAATTTGATATTGTTGTATACGGGGAAGGGCTTTTCCGAGTTCAGGAAAGCCCTTTTTTATACTTTCAGAAATTTTAAGTACAACTAAGGCTTCCCCTTGGAACATGCCAAGTTTTCAAATACTTTGAGTAAGCATCAGTTTTTATATTAATGGGCATCATATGAGGCAAAGCATCATTGTATAAAATAGATTAAATAATAGATTAGAAGGAAGAAGGATGAATTTATAGACATGTTTAACGAAATCGGACTTAGTGAGGCTGTAATCAAAGCGACCATCAATATGGGCTTTGAAGAACCTACACCCATACAGGCACAAACGATTCCCCTGGCATTAAAAGGGGAGGATGTAATCGGACAGGCCCAAACAGGAACCGGGAAGACAGCCGCCTTTGGGATTCCTATGGTGGAAAAAATGACCTCGGGACCGGAATATATCCAGGGCTTGGTAGTAGCTCCTACCAGGGAACTTGCCATCCAAGTGGCGGAAGAATTAAACAAAATCGGTCAATTTAAACGTGTTCGTGCTCTGCCGATCTATGGAGGACAGGACATCAATTATCAAATTCGAGCATTGAAGAATCGTCCTCAGATTATTGTGGGTACGCCGGGGCGTTTAATGGATCATATGCGCAGAAGAACCATCCGTTTGCATAATGTGGAAATCGTCGTTCTGGATGAAGCGGATGAGATGCTGAACATGGGCTTTATTGAAGATATCGAAAATATCTTAAAAGAGGTTCCCACTGAAAGACAAACCCTACTTTTTTCTGCCACTATGCCCAAACCTATTCAAACTTTGGCACAGCAATTTATGATCAATCCCACTCTTGTCAGCATTAAAAATAAAGAGGTAACGGTTCCGGACACCAGACAGTATTATATCGAGGTGCAGGAACGCCAAAAATTTGACCTTTTATGCCGATTATTAGATATTCAGTCCCCTGAGTCAGCAATTATTTTTGGCCGCACGAAGCGGCGGGTTGATGAATTGTGTGAAGCCTTGAATACCCGGGGCTACTCAGTGGAAGGCCTGCACGGTGACCTGAACCAATCTAAGAGGGACAGCGTGCTGCGGCATTTTCGGGAAGGGACAACAGAAATTCTGGTGGCTACTGATGTGGCGGCAAGGGGTCTGGATATTCCCGGCGTTACTCACATCTACAATTTTGATGTTCCTCAGGACCCGGAAGGCTATGTGCATCGTATAGGACGAACCGGCCGGGCAGGAAAATCCGGCTTGGCGGTGACTTTTGTCACGCCCCGGGAGATGGGGCAGTTAAGATTAATCGAACAGGCAATTCGGAAAAGGATTGACCGTAAACCAATTCCCACATTTTTAGAGGTGGTGGTTGGCCAGCAAAAGCAGACAGTGGAAAAGTTACTCAGTGTGATCGAAGAAGAGGATCTTACATCCTATCGGGAACTGGCCGAAGAGCTTTTGGCGGATAATGATTCAATAACATTGATTGCCGCTGCCTTAAAGCTCTTGACCAAGGAACCCAACACCACCCCGGTGAAGATTACCGAGGAAGCACCCTTGCGCGTTAAAAAGCAGCGCAATTTTAATACCCGATCAGATCATCACCGTAAATGGGATGGAAACCGGGGCTATAAAAAACCCCAGGGCCGAAGGCAGAATGCTCCGCAAAAACCGAATAAAAAGGATTTTTAAATTTTTGAGGGAACCGCAAGGTTCTCTCTTTTTAATTTTGGTCGGATGGTCAATATTTACATCGACAAATTGATTACAAAGTGATATCATAATAATATAATATTAATATAGTGGGGGCGATGTAATGAATGAGTATCCGGCGTGGAAAATGAATGGTTTTGTGGCGGTGTTGTTATTTATCGGCTTGGCAGCCGGGGCGGTCTATTCTTTTGTGGGGATGAGATTTATTCTGGGAAGTATTTTTACCTTGTTAGCGTTGGTGATTGCCGGCGGGATTATGATGGTCCAGCCTAATCAGTCAAAAGTGATCACTTTTTTTGGCCGCTATATGGGTTGTGTGCAAGATGCCGGGTTTTGGTTTGTTATCCCTTTCCATTTACGGAAAACTGTATCTTTGAAGGTGCGTAACTTTAACTCAAAGACATTAAAGGTGAATGATGTGGATGGAAATCCGATTGAAATTGCTGCGGTGGTGGTTTTTAAAGTGGTTGATGCTGCCAAAGCTGTATTTGATGTGGATAATTATGAAACCTTTGTCGAGATCCAAAGTGAAACGGCTCTTCGGCATGTGGCCACCAAATATCCTTATGATACCTTTCACAGTGAGGAATACTCCCTGCGCGGCAATGGGGCGGAAGTGGCCCGGGAATTGGCTTTGGAATTACAAGAACGTCTTTCTGTGGCCGGGGTTGAGGTCCTGGAAGCCCGTCTGACACACTTGGCTTATGCTACAGAGATTGCCAGTGCTATGCTGCAGCGCCAACAGGCATCCGCCATATTGGCCGCCCGGCAGATCATTGTAGACGGCGCCGTGGGGATGGCCCAAATGGCTGTTGCTCAATTGGAGAAGGATGGGATCATTGAGCTGGATGAGGAAAGAAAATTGAACATGATTAATAATCTAATGGTGACCATTATCTCCGACCGCTCTGCTCAACCGGTTATCAACACCGGAAGTCTTTATTAGCAGGGTTTGCCATGGCTCAGAAAAAAAGTTTTTTATTAAGAATTGATCCTGCTCTTTATAACGCCTTAGAAGGCTGGGCCGCGGATGAGCTGCGCAGCGTGAATGCCCATATGGAATATCTTCTGAGAACCGCCTTAATAAAATCTGGTCGTTTGCCGAAAAAAAATCTTACGGAAGCGGAGGAAAAAGAATCATAAGAAATAGAACAATGGCTGATGGACAGCCATTGTTTTTTAAATTCCAAGACGCTCACTTCCCCATCTAAAGCCCCGATGTTCAGCTTAAGATAAATTTGTTCACTTCAGATCAAAGTCTGTGACATCACCCTTTCTGTCGGTAATGTCCTGCCAGATATCTTCCAGCATCACACCGATGGCACAATCTTCAAAGTCGATACGGTCTAATACCTGTTGGCCATCATCGCTAGTGAAACTAATGTGCTTTTCTGTGAGGTCTTCATACCAATGAGCAACACCGGTATATTTCTGCCCTTCGTTTTCCCAATAGATGTTCATGGTCTTATCAACTTGGATCGTTCGTTCTACTAATAACCAGTTGGTGCTGACATCTAAAGAACTGCTGTACCCGGCGTTTCTCAGCTCTTCCTGAAGGGCAAAAAGATTCTCGATTGTGCTTCGGCGGATTCTGCCGGTTTCATCAATTATTTTTTTCATTTTTTCATCCAACATATTTTTGCCTCCTCCATAGCATTTTTATTTCATTTTTATACTTTCAAAAAGTATAAGTTTTTAAGGTTGAAAGTATATAGTGCAACTAAGGCTTCCGCCTCATCCTAGGGCTTGGCGCAAACCAAGTTTTCTAATCATTTGATTATATCATAGAATGCTGATGTAAATCCCATTTAAAGCAATAAAAATAGCTTGGATCGATTGCGAAAAAAATTTTAAAAAACATATTGACATTTAGGTATTCAAATACTACAATGGGACTATAAAATAAAGAAACGGGGAGGGCTTCCATTGAGTATGTTTTGTTTTCAATGTCAAGAGACCGCGAAAAACCAGGGTTGTACCGTCAGAGGGGTATGCGGCAAACCGGAAGAAGTTGCTAATATGCAGGATCTCTTAATCTATGTTTTGAAAGGGATTTCCGTTTATGCTGCGGAAGGCCGCAAGATTAATATCATTGACGAAGAAGCAGATAAATTTGTCATGGAAAGTTTATTTTCTACCATTACCAATGTCAATTTTGATCGAGCCTTCTTTTTAGAACAAATAAAGAAAGCTTTGGCGATGAGAGATCAGGTTAAAAATGCTGTAGAAAAGGCTGGAGTGAAATTAGAAGCATTACCTGATGCAGCTCTTTGGACGGGGACAACTGAGGCGGATTTTGACCAGAAAGCGAAAGCTGTAGGTGTTCTTGCTACGGAAAATGAAGATGTCAGATCCTTAAGAGAGCTGATTACTTACGGATTAAAAGGAATTGCAGCCTATGCCAAGCATGCATATGTGCTGGGTTACAAAGACCAGGATTTAATGGGTTTTATAGAAAGTGCTTTAGCGGCGACTTTGGATAATTCCTTGAGTGCTGATGAATTGGTTGCCCTTACTTTAGATACGGGTAAACACGGCGTAGACGTTATGGCTCTCCTGGATAAAGCCAATACGGAAACCTATGGCCATCCTGAGATCACCAAGGTAAATATTGGTGTAAGGAACAACCCCGGGATTCTAATCAGCGGGCATGATTTACTGGATATGGAAAATCTTTTAAAACAAACGGAAGGCACCGGGGTAGATGTTTATACCCATGGAGAAATGCTTCCTGCTAATTACTATCCTGCATTCAAAAAATATAGCCATTTTGCCGGTAACTATGGTGGTTCCTGGTGGAGACAGGATAAGGAATTTGCCTCCTTTAACGGCCCGATTTTGATGACCACCAACTGCATTATTCCCCCTAAGGATTCCTATAAGGATCGGATTTATACCACCAGTATTGTAGGATTCCCGGGCGTCAAGCATATTGAGGACGGTCCTGACGGGCAGGCTAAAGATTTCAGTGCGATTATTGAACATGCCAAGAAATGTGCTCCGCCTACCGAAATTGAATCTGGTGAGATTGTGGGCGGTTTTGCTCATAATCAAGTATTAGCTTTGGCAGATAAAGTTGTTGACGCCGTTAAATCAGGCGCAATTAAAAAATTTGTCGTCATGGCCGGTTGCGACGGAAGAATGAAAAACCGGAGTTATTACGCGGATTTTGCCGCCCAGCTGCCAAAGGATACGGTGATTTTGACTGCCGGTTGTGCAAAATATCAATATAACAAGCTGAACCTAGGCGATATCGGAGGCATTCCCCGGGTATTGGATGCCGGTCAGTGTAACGATTCCTATTCCCTGGCAGTTATCGCCTTGAAGCTGAAGGAAGTCTTTGGTTTGGATGATGTAAATGAACTGCCTATTGCTTATAACATTGCCTGGTATGAGCAAAAGGCTGTGATTGTTCTCCTGGCCCTGCTTTATCTGGGCGTGAAGAACATCCATTTAGGACCTACTCTGCCGGCTTTCTTGTCCCCCAATGTAGCTTCCGTGCTGGTAGAAAAATTCGGCATCTCAGGGATTTCAACTGTCGAAGAAGATATGAAAAAGCTGATTTAATTTAGTAATATCATGGGGATAATAGGAAGGTTCCTATTATCCCTTCTCCATATGAAATTGTATTGATCGGGAGGAAGAGTTTGAGAAAGAAAAGGTGGTTTTATGGCAGGTATCGTGCATATTTCCGAGATGGTGTCTTTAGCTCTTCATAGCATGATTTATATTGCGAAGCAAGAAAAAGAAGTTGTTAATTCTAAGGAGATTGCTGAAGCAACAGGGTGTTCGGAGGCACATTTAGTCAAGGTTCTGCAAAGATTGGTGCGCGCCGAATTTTTATATTCCCAACGCGGTCCTAAGGGTGGTTTTGGCTTATTAAAACCTGCCCATGAGATTACCCTATTGGAGATCTTTCAGGAAATTGAGGGACCCCTTGAAATGTCAGAATGTCCTATGAACCACCGGAAATGTCTCTTTAAGGATTGTATATTTGGTGGTATGCCCCAGCAATTAAATCAGTTTGCAATTGAATATTTAAGGAGCAAGAAGGTTAGTGACTTCATACGCGAAGAAGCAAGCAGCAGGCGGGTATGTAATTAAGAAAAGAGGGATCGTATGGCTAAGATCAAACTGCCGGGAAACTGTATGACGACGGCCATGGGAATTATGCCCCATAAAGAAATTGAACCTGCAATGAAATTGGCTCTGTCTTTGGATATTCCTTTTTGGCCCCAGTTACCTAAGTTTAGTTATTATGAAGACATGTACGTACAGGTCAGTGAAAATTTCCCAGGCATAATCGTTGATGAAAAAAATCAACGTATTACTTTAGATATGGATGGATTTATGAATGATTTGCCTCTCTATTTGGATGAAAGTCAGGATGAAGCCTATTTCCATCTTACCGGGAAATACTCCCAGACCTTTGATACTTTTTTGGCCCAGGATTTAACAAAATATAAAATGATTAGGGGACAAAATATTGGGCCGATCAGTTTCGGGCTGAAAATTGTTGATAAGGATAAAAAACCGATTATCTATAATGATGAGGTTCGAGGCTTTCTTTATGAATTTATTGCTCAGAAAGTTAATGCTCAGTATCGGCAATTAAAGGCAAAAAATGAAAATACTTTTGTTTGGTTAGATGAACCGGGACTGCAGATCCTTTTCGGTCCTTTTACCGGTTATTCCAGCGACAGTGCCAAAAAGGATTTTGCGGAATTCTTAGACGGGGTGGAGGGTCCCCGGGGGGTGCATCTTTGCGGGAACCCGGACTGGTCTTTTCTGATCAGCGGTTTAGGGTTGGATATCCTGTCGATGGATGCTTATTCCTGGGGACATGTATTTACCCGTTACCGAGATGAGGTAGCTGCTTTTCTTAAAGAAGGCGGGATCATATCCTGGGGCCTCGTGCCCACCTTAACGGAAGAATTAAGTCAGGAGAATATCCAAAAATTAGCGGGCAAATTGGAAGGATTTTGGGACTATCTGGTATCCTCCGGGGTCGATAAAGAACTGATTCTGGATCGTTCATGGATCGCACCTTCCCGCTGTTGTCTGGTGAATGCTGACGGGACGAAAAGTGTCGATCAATCTTTTAAGATATTGCGAGAAGTGGGATATTATTTTCAAGAGAAATACAAATTATATTAAAGTAAAAAAGTTTATCCGATAACTATCTGTCACGAATACCAGTGCTCTGTTTATCAGACTTTGAAGGAAAAGAAGACCGGAATCTATACCCGGTCTTCTTTTGATAAATAAGTATACACAGCGGGAGGGCAGGATTTTTTTTATTTGTGTGGAAAATTAATTACAAGATTAACAACAGATATGGAAAGGGTAATGATAATGAATATCGCTTTTTTCTTGACGCCTAAAAGTGAGATTGCTTTTCTGTCCCCTGAATGCACAATGCGGCAGGCTTTGGAACGCATGGAATATCATGGCTACACCGCTGTACCCCTCATTGACAAAGAAGGGAAATATGCAGGCACAATCACAGAAGGCGATTTGCTGTGGAAATTAAAAGGTTTTCTTGGCAGTAATTTGGAAGCCACAGAAAAAGTCCTTTTAAAAGATATTCCCCGAAGAATTCAAAATAAGCCGGTGCAGATTAACGCAAGAGTGGAGGATCTGTTATCATTAGCTATTACGCAGAATTTTGTCCCAGTAGTAGATGATGTTGGGGTCTTTATTGGGATTATTCGACGTCGGGAGATTATTGAATACTTCGCCGGTTGTTTATTCCCTAAAGAGGAAGCACAAGTGTAAGGAAAGCTGAGGTGGTTATGTTCTTTTGGTTGAAAACAACGATGAGATTAGCAAGCAGGAAGAACCGCCCCTTGTGAGGGTATGGGGGGATATTACTATTGACAATGATTCTGATTTTAGGGATAATAACTAAGATTAAGATGGATTCTTTCAAGCGGTTATGATGGTTGAGTTCATAATCGTTTTTGTTTTATACATTTTGCTTTCATGATGACTGAACCTGGGACAAATTTCACCGAAGATAATATAATAATCAGGGGGATTGATGATGATGGGAAAAAATTTACCATTTACGAAAGAACAGCTGGAAAAAATAATTGAGGAGTTTGGAACTCCTTTTCATCTTTATGTGGAAGAAGAAATCAGAGAAAATGCCCGAAGATTAAAACAAGCATTTTCCTGGGCCCCAAGATTTAAAGAACATTTTGCCGTGAAAGCTACACCGAATCCCCATCTTTTAAAGATTTTGAAGGAGGAGGGCTTCGGCGCGGACTGCAGCTCCCTGGCGGAATTAATCCTGGCGGAAAGAGCAGGAATGGAAAAAGAAGATATTGTGCTTACCTCTAATGATACGCCGCCGGAGGAATTTCAGAAGGCCATCGAATTAGGGGCAATTATTAACTTAGATGATCTGAGCCACATTGAATACTTGGAACGCCATGCCGGATTTCCTGAGTTGATTTCTTTTCGCTATAATCCTGGAAATTTGCGGGAAGGGGGCAATGACATTATTGGTAAACCGGAGGATGCTAAATATGGTCTTACTAGGGAACAAATTTTTCAGGCTTTTGAAATCATGAAAAATAAGGGAGCTGACCGCTTTGGCATTCATACCATGGTCATCTCTAATGAGTTGGATCCTAACTATTTCATCGGGACGGCCCATATGATGTTTGACCTAGCCCTGGAAATTTATCAGAAACTGGGCATCAAAGTAGAGTATATCAACCTGGGAGGCGGTATCGGCATACCTTACCGCTCGGAAGAAAATGCCGTAGACTTGTCTTATGTGGGGGAAGGTATCCGCCGGGCTTATGAAGAAAAAATTGTCCCCAATGGTTTAGATCCCCTCACCCTTGCCATGGAAAGCGGCAGAATGATTATGGGGCCTTATGGATTCTTAGTTGCCAAGGTCAGGCATAAAAAAGACATTTATAAAAAATACGTTGGTTTGGATGCCTGTATGGCTGATTTAATGCGGCCGGGCATCTATGGTGCTTACCATCATATTACCGTGATGGGGAAAGAAAATTGGCCTTTGGATCATATTTATGATGTCGCCGGTTCTCTCTGTGAAAATAATGATAAATTTGCCGTTGATCGAGCGCTGCCGGAAATTGAAATCGGAGATATTATTGTCATCCATGATACGGGGGCACACGGCCATGCCATGGGATTTAATTATAACGGCAAATTACGTTCTGCGGAATTATTGCTTAAACCCGACGGCAAGGTGGAGTTGATTCGCCGCGGGGAGACTTTGGAGGATTATTTTGCCACCCTGGATTTTTCAAATTTATCATAAAGTATCAAGAAAACACTTTCAACCTTAAAATTTATCCTTTCTGAAAGCAAAAAAATTCCCCTTTATAAGGGGAATTTTTTTACATGGACTTGATTTCTTCTTCTAATTCTATAATTTGTTGCTTTAATATTTCTAATTTTTTCAGAATGGATTCCTTAGGCTGAACCACTTGCGGCTCCCCAGGCTTACCTTGATCAGGTTCAGGGGTGCCCGGCGCCGGTTCTTCCGGCAATCCTTTTTGGCCAAAGAATTCCCGAATTGCCTCGTCCAGGGAATTGGTTTCTACCATGATGATTTTTTTATCCACGGCAAAAACAATGGCTTGCATCTGCGGAATGGAAGTGCCTTGTTGGGCTGCTTTAATGTAAATAGGTTCTACATAGATAAAGCCTCCGTCGATGGGCACTGTCATCAGGTTGCCGCGGATAATCTCCGATCCTCCTTGGCCCCAAAGTGTCAATTTTCCGGCAATGGTGGTATTTTGGTCAATCATGCTGTCAATCATGAGAGGTCCTTGTACTTCTACGTTTTTCGGCATGTGATACAACACCAGTTGACCATAATTTTCCCCATCGTTTCTGGCAGCCAGCCAAGCCACCATATTATTGCGGTCCCGATCTTCGCGGCTGGCGGGAGTGAAGGGCAGGGTTAAAACAAATTCGCTTTCTGCTTCATCCGGCAGTTTCATTACGGAGTAATAGGGCTCAGTACTGCTGGTTTCCGCTCCATCCACCTTTTTAGCGATATCCCAGGTGTCCTCCCGGTTATAAAATACAGAAGGATTAGTGACGTGAAAGTTAAGAAGGATACGGCTTTGAATATTAAATAAATCCTCCGGATAGCGAATGTGGGTTTTTAAGAAATCCGGCATGGTGTCAGCATCCTTAAAAACACCCGGGAATATGGCGGAGACTGTCTTTAAAACGGGATCATCAGGGTCAAAAGCATAAAAATCAACTGTACCGTGATAAGCATCAATTACAACCTTCACCGAGTTACGGATATAATTTACATCTCCCGCCGGAGCGGAATAGGGAAAGCGGTTGGAATGAGAGTAAGCATCCAGCATCCAGTAGAGTTTCCCGTCTTCACCCACCACGATATAAGGATCCTGATCGTATTTTAAATAAGGCATCAGGGTGCTCACTCGTTCCACAATGTTTCTGCGCATCAATAATTTGCTGTCATTGTTAATTTCTCTGGCAATATAAAAGCGTGGTGTATTGAAATATGCACTGAGAAACAGCTTGTTTATACCGGCCATCTCAAGGCCGGTAGAGCCTTGATAGACATTTTCCACGTTGCTGTTGCCTTCAGGGTAATCAAATTCTTTGGCGGCCGTGTTACCGATAACATAGCCATACTGTGGATCTGTGGTTAATTCACCGAAATAAATGCGAGGTTCCTGAATGTCTATGCCTTGTACCAGTGATTGAGGAGGGATGTTTTTCACAATCAGGCGAGCATAGCCGGATTCATCAATTTCATTGGCTAAGGTAGCGCTAAGTCCATATCCATGGGTAAACTTCATCGTCAGATTGACAAAAGTTCCGGCATCTTCCTCGGTCAGGGATTTTTGAGAAATTTCCCTGGTAGACAAAAACACTTGGCGGTACTTATCATCAATCAAATAGCGGTCAATATCAATGTCATTAAAATAGTAATAGTATCGCAAGCCTTGATTTTGGGATAATACCGTTTTTAATGGTCTGGGATCATTCAAACGCACATTTTCAATGGTGGAGCGATTGTTTTGGATGTGTTCCCAGGTAATCGTCTCCGTTCCCGGATATTCTTTGTCAATCACATCCTCAAGTCCATAGGCCATGCGGGTGTATTTTATTTCCCGCTCGATATAAGGTTTTTCGCGAACAAATTCATTATTGTTTACGGTATATTGGACCAGACCCAGGACACCGGTACCTGCGATGCCCACCAATAAATAAAAGAGGATGGGGCGGGTGAGCAGGCGATGGTCATTTTTGAAAAAGAAAATAAAGGATGCGACACCGCAGATTAAAGCGACCACCGCCAGGGCAATAGAGAGGGGAATCGTGACATGAACATCCGAATAACCTGCTCCATAGACATATCCTGTTTGGGCGTACACCACGCCAAACATAGCAATGATTCTTTGTAAGGCAAAAAGGATAAATAAAACCCCGATCAGGATCGACCAGAAACGGCGAATGCTCCGGGGAATCAGAAGACTGCCCCTTTTAAAGATGTTTCCTTTAATTCTGATTAAGCCGCTAAAGGAAAAGAAAAATACACCCGCGAGCAAAATGAGGGTCAAGGATGAGGTGAGGGAGTTCAGCACAAAGGAATAAAAGGGCATTTTAAAGACAAAGAAAGAAATATCCATATTAAATATGGGATCAGTCTCTCCAAATGGAGTAGCATTAAAGAATTGCAGCAGCTGCATCCAACCGCTCTGTACCGTTTGCAAGGCCAGCATCAAGCTTAAAAACAGACTGGCGAGAAAAATAATCAGGATGACAAATTTCTTATTGACGGGGGGTGTAATATCAATGGTCCCATTCTCATTATGCTGCTTCTTAAAGAAAGAAGGAAAGCGACTCCAAAAACCGGGATGTTCCTGATTAGCCCCTTGATATGTTTTATAGGTAATAAAACCCATACCAAATAAGATCAAAAAGAAAATGATAAAGGAGAGCACCCCAATTAAAAGCTTGGCAATAATGGGTGTTGTAAATAACTGCCGATAACCCAAATCGTCAAACCAAAGATAGTCCACATAAAATCCGGAAGTAATCTTAATGGCTGCTAACAGCAGGATCAGTATCGCAAAAATATGCAAAAGGTTGAATTTTTTCATGTCTCCTCCTTTTTCAGGGTAATAAATATTTTTGGTACCTTGTTTTATTCTGCATCAAGCATGGATATGCCTTTAATTTGCCCCAAATAATTTAATACGCACTTATTCTTTCAACCTTTTAAAATTTCAATATTTGAAAGTATTAAAAAAGGGGCGCCACTAACTACTTAAAAAGTAGTGTTGTGACACCCCCTTTATCTGGAACTATGTAGGTCAAGAGAGTTTTAAGGCAGCACTATCCAATAAAGTGCTGGGTAAACATTTTGCCGTAAGGTCCTCCGTTGATAATACCAATTCCGATATGGGTGTAATTTTTGCTCATAATATTAGCTTTATGTCCGGGACTGTTCATGAGACCCTTATGAGCACTTTCTACTGTTTGGTGGCCGGCCAGGTTTTCCCCTGCCGTGCGATATGTAATACCTTGGCTTTTCATCAAGTCAAAAGGAGATCCGTAAGTGGGAGAATTGTGGGCGAAGTAATTATTGTCAATCATATCCTGACTCTTCATCCGTGCAGTTTTTACCAACTGCATGTCCACCTTCAAAGCGGGAAGTCCTGCAGCAGTTCTTTCTTCATTGACCAGATTTACCATTTTCTGCTCATCGGCAGTTAAACCGGAAGCCGGTTCTTCTTTAGGTGCCGGAGCAGGGGCTGGTGTTGGTTTAGGTGCCGGGTTTGGAGCAGATGTCGGTTCTTCTTTAGGTGCCGGGTTAGCAGGTGCCGGTTTCGGTTTTGGTGCCGGAACCTTTTTAGGCGGCGGGGTTGTCTTTGGTGCAGCAACCTTGATTTCGCACCCCTTCAGGTTAAAATATTGGCATAACCAGGAGTTGTTATCCGCCTGATTCAGGCATTTACCGGTATCTTCTGTTTGGTTCAAAACAGTGTAGGGACATGTGCTTTTCTTAAAACTGGTTTCAGCGGCCCAAGCCATGGTAGAAAACAACATTGAACATACCATGAGCAAGCACACAAGCAGGCCTAGACGAGATCCTTTTTTCATTAATTTTTTTCCTCCATTCTTTTCCTCTTGTGTTATTTTTTCTGCTAAATTATGGGCAGAAAATTTACGTTTATTATCTTACTATACTTTAAACGGGATTTCTGCAAGTAAATATTGCCAAATGGGTTTCCACCCAGTTCCCATTAATGAAGATAATAAGAAAATAACCACATATTACCATAGTTTTTCTGTCATGCTGAATGCAGCGGTGCTCCATCGTTAACACTCAGGATGGCAAACACGGCAACTATCAAAAAGATTCGTGAATCTTTATAATTTTTTGTCCGCATAGGGTATATTTTATATAAAAAATCATGTACAATATGGATAATAAAGGAGGTTTGCCTTATGTTAGAGTTAAAAAACATCGCTCTTACCGTTGATGGGGAAAAGGAAAAACTGGACATCCTGAAAAATGTCACTTTTACCTTGGATGAAAATAAAATTTATGTCATTACCGGTCCCAATGGGGGCGGAAAATCATCTATTGCTAAAATTATTATGGGTATTTATCTACCTACGGCTGGAGAAATATTTTTTGAGGGTCAGGATATCACCCATTTAGATATTACTCAACGTGCGAAAATGGGCATTGGTTATGCGTTTCAAAATCCTCCCCGTTTTAAGGGTATTACGGTAAGGGAATTATTAAATCTGGCCTCGGGGGGAAAAACCGATCTTAATGTTTGCGATCTTTTGATGGATGTGGGACTTTGTGCCCAGGATTATCTGGAGCGGGAAGTTAATGCCAGCCTATCCGGCGGGGAATTGAAAAGAATTGAGATTGCCACAATTTTGGCACGCAACTTGAAGCTTGCTGTTTTTGATGAACCGGAGGCAGGCATTGATTTATGGAGTTTCCAAAGATTGGCAGAAACCTTTGGCAAGATTCATGAGAAATATCAAACCACGATTGTTATTATTTCTCATCAGGAAAGGATTTTAAAATTAGCGGATGAAGTGATTCTGATCGCTAATGGTGAAGTGTCTGAAATAACCACCAAAGAAAAGGTCCTGGCCGATATTGTGCGCAGGGATGCTGACTGTTTATGCAGCCAAACATGTGAAAAGGGAGTGGCAATTGATGCTCAATGCAGTCGATAAGGTTTTGTTAAAAGCAGTGGCGGATCTCCAGGACTTACCAACTGGGGCCTTTAATATCCGCAAAAATGGTGCCGGTGTCGAGCGGAAAACGACACCGAACATCAACATCTTGACCAAAACGGACAAACCGGGGATTGATATCATTGTAAAGCCCTTTACCAAGGGAGAAAGTGTTCATATCCCGGTGATTTTATCGGAGTCAGGCTTGAATGATGTGGTTTATAATACCTTTGATATTGGGGAAGGCTCCGATGTGGTGATCGTTGCCGGTTGCGGAATCCACAATGAAGGACATGAAAGGGCCCAGCATGACGGGATTC